>CAXIDO010000274.1:0-4116 GCA_964022745.1 uncultured Methyloligella sp.
ACCAGTTTGACGGGGCTTCTGATCGGGGGCAAACATATGCCGCACACGAGACCAAACACCATCTGCCCCAACAAGAAGCCGTCCCTGATAATGTGAGCCATCAGTCATTTCAGCTGTAATTTGATGAGCGTTTTGCGAATAAGTGATAAATTTCTTGTTACAAATAAGCTCTATACACTCATAAGCTTTAAGAGCATCAAGCAAGATACTTTGCAAATCTCGTCTGGCAATAACCATGTAAGGAGCTTTGTAGCGTTCTTGTGCGTTCACTCCTAAATGAATTTCATTGAGATGCTGTTTGCTGACCGCATCCCCAATCATGATTTTCGGAGGAGTACATGCGGCAATTGATAATGCTGTTCCAAGGCCCAATGTTTCAAGACGCCTGACAGCATTCGGGCTAAGCTGTAGACCAGCACCAACTTCACTGAACTCAGCAGCTTGCTCAAAGACCTGGCATGCAATGTTTCTTTTGGCGAGTTCAAGCGCAAGCGTAAGCCCACCAATGCCACCACCTATAATGAGAATGGGCGATGTCGCCATTAAAACACTCCTGAGACATCAATATTGGCCTGCAATATCCATTTTGGCTTGTGACGTCACTAATTAAATTAGGCGTCTATGCTTTCGTCCAAAACACAGCAATTGGCTGGTTTCGTTTCAGTCGCTTTAAGCTCAGAATTATACTTGTAAAGTGTTGAGCAATATGGACAAATAATCTCATTGTCCTGTCCCATGTCTAAATAAACATGCGGATGATCAAACGGGGACCTGGCACCAATACATTTAAATTCTTTGACGCCAATTTCAATTTTCTCCGCGCCCACATCATTGGTGAATTGTGGTGTACCGATATGTCCCATTCATTTACCCCTAATAGTTTGAGTAGCCCAAGCGTCTTAGTACAAAGACTGAATTTTCAATTTATAACTGACACTATATAAATGCCAAATCAATATTAACGCTAAAGATAGCCTTCTTCACCAAAGAATGATAGAGGAAAGCTTAAATTTGCATAAGATATCGCACCTGTTTTGCAGTCAAAGCGGATGCTGGTGGGCATCAGAAGCTCAAACAAGCGGATGCTGATGGGCAGCTGAGGCTCAACAAGCGGATGCGAGAGGGCATCTAAAGCGCAGAAATGCGGTTGCTTGGGCCGGTTGCTAGTGGGCAACCAGTGTAAAAAACAATATACGAAGAAGGAGCTCAACCCACTTCGGGTTGAGGGACATGGCGAAGCACTTCGCGTAGCCCGGTTCTAGCACCGCCCCTTGTAGGGCCTGCCGCTTTAAGCAGCGCGGTTGCTGGTGGGCAACCTGAAGCGCCACTAAAAAGCAATAGCCGTGAGAGAAATAAAAAGAGGATAAAATGGAACCAACCGGATTTTTTCAATCAGATGGCTTTAAACTCGCCTATTTTCAACAATCTGCTAAGCCAGAGACTGAAAAAAAAGAAACAATCTTGCTTGTGCATGGTTTTGCGTCAAACAGCCATATGAACTGGATTGATAGGAGCTGGTTTACCTGCCTAACCGAAGCTGGCTATGATGTGGTCTCATTTGATAATCGTGGACACGGTATGAGTGAAAAGCCCCATGACATGGAAAGTTATGGCTCTCATTTAATGGCCGGTGATGTCAATGAGCTATGCAAACATTTGAATTTAGAAAAAGTCCACCTCATGGGCTATTCAATGGGAGCTCGAATTTCAGCGTTTGTTACGATGAAATATCCATCAATCTTACGCTCAGTAACTTTTGCGGGCATGGGCTATAATATGGTGCGAGGCATCGGCAACCCCGAACCAATCGCCAGAGCGCTAGAAGCTGAAAAAGCGACTGATGTGAAAAACCCAGCCGCTAAAAACTTTCGCGATTTTGCAGAGCAAACCAAAAGTGATTTAAAAGCTCTTGCAGCCTGTATTCGCTCGACAAGAGTGCCAGTGACAGCAGAAAGTCTAGCCAAAATTAAAGTTCCGGCACTTGTAGCCGTTGGCACAACAGATGTTATTGCAGGCAAGGGAGACAAGTTAGCCGAGCTGATCCCAGGCGGAAAACATCTCCCTATACCTGATAGAGACCATATGCGGGCAGTTGGTGATCCTGTTTACAAAGACGGTGTGATCGATTTTTTGAAATCACTATCTAATTGATTAATTGTTTTGAAGATTGGGATAGCCCCTATTCACCTTTAAAATGAGGAGCGCGGCGTTCGGCAAAAGCTAAACGCCCCTCTTCGTAATCTTTGCTGTTGTAGCAAACTTGAGCAAGAGCATCCTCGGCTTCAAAATCAATATGATGATCATTGGCCGCCAAAGCATTGATCGCAGACTTAACATTCTTCAGAGTAAGCGGAGCATTGGAGCCAATTGTTTTAGCTAATGTTTTCGTAGCTTCCTCTAAGTCTTGAGGACTATAGGTAGAATTAAGCAATCCCTTAGACATGCACTTTTCAGCACTAAATCGATCAGCTGTGAAAAGCAGTTCTTTTGCAATATGTGGCGGGGCAATTTGTAAAAGAGGGCTAAGCCAACGCACATCAAAACCAAGGCCAAGTTTTGCTGGCGGTAACGAAAATTGAGCGTCTTTAGACGCAAGTCGCAAGTCTGCTGAAAGCGCCAATAAAAATCCTCCCCCCAAACAAAAGCCATGGATCATAGCGATCGTTGGTGTTTGGCAATCTTGCAGGGCTTTAAAAGTTGCTGTGTTCAGCCGATTGTAATTTAAAGCGGCCTCCCCCTCACGAACACGATCAAACTCAGAAATATCAGCGCCGGCTGAAAAAGCCTTCTCACCCACACCCCGAATGACTATTGCTCTCACATCTTTGTCTTGATCAAGCTTTGTTATGATGTTTGGGAAAGCTTGCCACATATCTTCATTAAGAGAATTCAATTTTTTTGGAGAATTGATGATGACCCAACCAATTTGTCCTTCAATACGGGTGGTTAGAGATGGTGCATCTAAATCTAAATCGGTCATATTAAAATCTCTCTGGAGTTTGGTTTAGTGTGTGCTGGCTAAAAATGAAGTAATCTAGCCTTTGGTATAAAGAAAAACAAAGACGGGTAAATTAAATAAGAAAAACTGCTGACTTAACTTTATGAAGGGATAAGTCAAAAAAGACAAGAATGAGAAAACACACATTCGTTTGAGCAAAACCCACGAGAGTAGAGTTAAGGTGTTGTTATTTATGTCAAAAAAATGAGAGCGTGGTGTGTGTGGCTAAGAGTTCAAATCGAACTCTTGAGCGGGGGGCAATAATGATTGATGGAAAAAAAGAAACATCAATGAATTCAAGGGTTAACAAAGCGTTAACAATCTGTTGCGTGCGAACTACAATTAACAAATTAGGAAGATTCACTAAATGCCACGAATCAGCTATCTATGGTGTCATGTAGTGGGGGTAAATTTTGTCCGAGGTAATTGTTAAGTCTGGGTTTTTATCCAGTTTAACATTTAAATCGGTCAGTTATTCTCCACCAACTTTTGATCTTTTCCGTGGCGGTAAAAGCCAATTGTTGTGTGGAGCATCTTTCAATCAATCTCATTCACGAGATCTAGTCGTCTTCTTATTGGTCGTTGTTAGTACGTTTCAAGTTTGTAGTAATCCAGTCTTTGATCAATTTCTGTTCGCGTAAATCCTATAAAGCTAGTTTCAGCTCCTTTATGAATTGAAAGGGGTATATGAACGTTTTATTTTTTAGAGTCTTAAAATCATTAAGAGCTAACTGGTAAAACATTCATAAAAAACTATGCGGTTTTGGATTGCGAATTTGAAAAGACAAGCAGGTCCAGTATCTGAGAAGAAAGATGAAAACTCTCACAAAGTTAAATCATTACCGGCAATTTGTCGGTACACTTTAAGGAGGTCGTCCATGAGACATATTCTTGGACTTTTAGGGCTTGTTGCCGCGTCGGCATTAGTGGTGGTATCTGCCGCTATGAATTGGCGTTTTGGCTTCAGTCTTGGCAATACTGAATTTGATGGTCACGTATATGGTATGGCAAGTGTTGCCGCCGATTGCTTGAAAGCAATTGTACTATTCCTAATAATTTACGCCCTTAAGACAAAAAAATGGTCACAAAACTTTGCCGGCACTGCACTCGGATTTATT
>CAXIDO010000275.1:0-4114 GCA_964022745.1 uncultured Methyloligella sp.
TGCGCGGCATATGACAGGTAGCGCAGGTAACGCCAGAACCTTTGGGCAGTTCTCCCTTTAACTCTTTTTGCCACAGTTCATGATGAGGTGATGTGAGGTAGGCTTTGCTGTGCTCATCATCGTGACATGAAAGGCAGGCCTGAACTTTTGCTTTTTGGATATTAAATTTATGATTGTTTTTTCCGACTGAGTGACATGTGTTGCATGTGAGTTCAGTCCCGTGTGCCGATTGCTTCATTGGTAAGCGTGCCAACTCAGGGCGCATGGGGGAAAGTTTCTTTTCTTTAAACAATCCGAATGGATCTGCTTTTGATTGCAGCATGTTTGGAGCTAAACGCATGCCATGCTTACCAGCAAGAAAGCTTTTCTTTTCTTCTTTATGGCAAGTTGCACAAACGGCAATACCTGGTTTTTTTATCCATGCTTGTTTTTCTTTGTTAGGTTGATGGCAAGCGGCGCAATTGACACCGTTCTTTGCATGGGCATCATCATGCCATGTGTCTAATAGTTTTTGGTTGATGTGTTCTTTGGGTGCTTTGGCATCAGTTGGGCTTAATGGTTTACCGCGTTTCAGGCCGCCATATTCTTCACTGAGTTTTTCATAATTTAAATTGTTTATAAGCTGCGTTAGCTTCATTTCAGGTTCTTTGGCGTGCTTTTCTAGAAAGTTTTCATAGAGCGCACGGTTATCATGATAATTATGACAACCAGAACTTGCGCAGCCTTCGAAGTTCAAATCTTTATGGGTTAGAGGACGATCTTTTCCAACATCTGCATGGCACTTAAAACAGTAATCTTTAGGGATTGTGACCCCCATACCCATTGAGCTGACGAGCTCGGGCTTGTGCTCTGTATGGCATGTTACGCATTTCATTGCGTTTAGTTGCTCGAGACGTGCTGCGTTTCTTGGATCTCTGAATTTCTTTATAGGATGACTGTCTTTTGAAACCTTTAGTTCGTTTTCATGACAACTCAGACATGCTTTTTGAATGGTATCCCCATCAGTGAAGCCGTTGCCATGACATGTGTTGCAAGAGAGTTCGATTTGATGGTGACCGCTTGTGGTTTTACCAATAAGGAGTGAGGAACGATCGCCATTATAAAACATTGTTGTGGTTAAGTAGCCACCAATAGCTACCGTGCCACTCAACCAAAGCAACCAAAATAGAATATTACGAGACATTCACAAAGGCTCCTTTAATAATAATAGACGGTTAGAATATGAAGGGCTAACAAGACAGGTAGTGGCCAGAAGGTAATGATATGTAGCCAGAATGTTATTTTTGCTGGTGCTTCATTATTCAAACGCATGCCTTTTTCTAACAAACGATGTTCTCCTGCTTTTAAGAGACCTGTTAATGCCCCTGTTAATCCAAGAGCGATGAAACTGAGCATCAACCAGAAATTTAAATTTTCACCCAGATGAAACCCAGTATGAAGAAACAGAATAAACGCAGCTAAAAGACCAATGATGATGTGAAATGCGCGCCAGCCTGAATAAGCTCCGAAGGAGAGGAACTTTATATTCTTTCGTAATGATAGAATGGCGGCGATGACTGATAGTCCAAGAAGTGTAAACCCGCTGACTTGTTTATAATACCCATCTGTCCAGAGCATATCGATTGTGAAATCTGGAATGACACTGTCTCTAGCTGGGAGGCCTGGGGCGATGAGTGTGATGAGTGCTGCCAGTAATGCTAACGCAGAGCCAATGAGAACCGGTTTGATCCATTCAATTGGTTCATATTTGGGTTTTCCTGCAAGTAATTCGTGAATGAGGGGTTTGCAACTGCCGCAAACGGTTGAACAGCTTGTTTCTCTCTTTACTGCATCAAAGGTGACGCAACCTTGTGAGATGGCGTCCCCGATTTGTCCGCGGGTAACGCCCGTGCAGTTGCAAACTGTAGCAGCAGCTGGCCAATCAGTGACACTTTGTGGTTTCTTTTGAGAAAATAGAAAACCTGATTTTTGAAAACTTAGTTTTTGCCAAGGCCATATGAATTTTTGTTGGACGATTGCATTTTGAAGAACATTGATTTCTGGCCAGTCACCGATTGCCATGGCGCCTACCAGACGATTTTTTTGTAAAATTAAACGACGATAGATGGCTTTTTCTGAATTTTGATAGGTAATTGTGTTGATATCAATTCGCTCTGCGAGTTGTTCTACATCTCCCATTGAGAAAACATCTGAACCGACGACTTTTAACTTTGTTGTTGGTAAAGATCCGGAGTAACTTTCTGTTTTACCTATGATATTGTTAACGGCTATGGTCGCTTGTTCGAGCCCCGGACCTACTAGTCCGTAAGTGTTGCCATTATATTCAGCGCATTCCCCAATAGCGTAAATGTCTTCCTCGGAGGTTTGCATGTTTTGATTAACAGTAATCGCACGGCTAACAGAAAGACCTGCATCTCGTGCTATTTCCATATTTGCTCTAATACCTGTGCAAACTATTAAGGTATCGCACTCAATATTTTCTCCGTTTGAAAGTGTGATACCTTCTATCCTGTCTGTCCCGTTTATTTTTTTAACGGATAGACCCGTTTTTACGGTTAGACCCAGTGCTTCTATTTGCGATGCCAGGAGAGCGCCTGCCCCTTCGTCTAATTGGCGCGCCATTAGTCTGGTTTCGTGCTCAACTACGATGGTTTCTATTTTTCTGTTGGCCATACCGCGGGCTGCTTCTAGACCGAGGAGCCCGCCGCCGATTACAACACAGCGTCTTGCTGATATGCTTCTTGCAACTAGTTTTTCAACGTCATCAAAGTTTCTAAATTTAAAAACACCATCAAGTTCAATGCCTGGTATTGCTGGAATGTGTGCCCTTGACCCTGTTGCTAATATAAGTTTGCTATAAGAGAAGCGTCGATCGAATTGACCGATGACTTGTTTGTTTTCTATATCTATTCCAACAATTGGATGAGATGTGTATTGTTTTACATTTGCATCTTTTGGTAAGTTTGGTTCTAGATAAAGCTGTCCGACTTGAACATCTCCTGAGAGGAGGGGGGTCAGCTTTACTCTATTGTAAGGCTGCCAACGTTCTGCATTAAAAATTATGACTGGGACATCATTTGCCGATAGGCATTCTGCTGCACGTATCCCTGCTGGCCCGCCACCGATTACAACAACCGGGTTCAGTTTTGTATCCAGAACGCTAGACGAGTTTTTACAATCAGAATTTTTCTGATCTTTCAGCAGCATGTGACCCCCTCTGATAAGCCTCCATTGCATAATTTGTTGGAGTACTTATTCATTGGTTGCTCAAACATGAATGAAAGAGCTGTTGTCTTTCTTTCATGCATGTTTGATGCATTTTTAATTTTTCTTAATTAAAAGCAAACCGTATGCCATTTGCTGACATTCTTTTTTTGTGCAATAAATACAGTGGTTTATGACATTTCTTTTTTGTGGTTAAGAATTTTTCAGCTTTTGTTACATGCCTTATAAATAGGCATCAGCTGTGTCGTTGATGAATTATTACGACTTTTTTGAAGGTGAGGTTTTGGGTTTTAATTTAAAAAAACAAAATTTATTTTGGCCAATGTGCCATAAGGGAGGGTGAGTATGAAGTGGTAAAACTTTTACCACTTCATTGTTTTTCTAGTTCTAGAAATGTAGAGCTTCGCTATTTGTATCTAAAATACTTTCATGCATCATTTCTGATAGAGTTGGGTGAGGGAAGATGACATGGGATAATTGAGATGCTGTTGCTTTGAGAGTGAGCGCAATAGAAAATCCTTGGATTAATTCTGTTACTTCAGCACCAATCATATGAGCTCCAAGAAGTCTGTCTGTGTGGCGATCTACAATGGTCTTTATCATACCTTCTGTTTCACCCATGGCAATGGCTTTACCATTGGCTTGGAATGGAAAGCGACCAACTTTAACGTCATAGCCCATTTCTTTTGCTTTAGATTCAGTATAGCCGACAGAAGCAACTTGTGGTGTGCAGTATGTGCAGCCTGCAAGAGCAAGGGTGTTTAATGATTTTACATCTTCTTTGCCTGCTATTTTGTCAACACAGATTACGGCTTCATGGCTGGCTTTATGAGCTAACCAAGGAGGTGCGGTTACATAAAAAAAAAAAAAAACGCCCGGTTGGTTGGTT
>CAXIDO010000276.1:0-4090 GCA_964022745.1 uncultured Methyloligella sp.
ATGCGGTCTTTACCATTGGGGTGGTTTATTTAGCTTTGCTTGCTCCGCAGATTAAACGTTTTAGCGGGATAGCTCTTTTGCTTGGTGGGATTTCATATCCGCTTTACTTGTTTCACCAGGAAGTTGGCTATGCCTTGATGAGAAATTTTGTCGTTGCTGATCATGTGTTCTTATCAGTCGTTATTATTTTGACATTGGTGGTTCTGTTTTGTGGCCTGCTGCATTTGTATTTAGAAAAACCGGCACGGAAGTTTTTTGCGAAACTTGTTGATGGCGTGCGAGAGAAATATTCTCTTTCCTTTATTTAGATGTTTCTATTTCAGGCTGACTTTGTTTGCTGCATGTGAAATTGTTTCAATCAAAAAGGTTTTTAGGGCCCTTTGGGACAATACCTGTTGGGTTTAATGCTTTGATTGAATAATAGCCTTGTTTGATGTGATCTATGTTCACAGTCTTTTGGATGGCCGGAATATCATATAAGCGTTTTATATAAACCAGTAGATTTGGGTAATCCCATATGTGTTTCAGGTTTGCTTTGAATAAACCATAATAAGCCAAATCAAAACGGATGAGTGTCATGAAAAGGTGGATGTCGCACAGAGTGAGTTCATTGCCGAAGAGATAAGGTGACTTGGTATCTAGGCGGGCTTCTAGTTTTTCTAGTGATTGAAATAAAGTCTCACATGCTTCTTCGTAAGCGATTTGAGTTGTTGCAAACCCTGTTTTATAGACACCGTTATTGATGCGGGGATAGAGCCATTCATTTAACTCATCGATTTCTTCTTTTAGGTGCTCTGGGTATAAATTGATTTTCGCTTTCTCATTGTTTTCTTCTTCAAGTAATTCATTGAACCCACTATTGAGACTTTTAATTATTTCTGATGATTCATTATTGACGATGGTTTGGCTCTGCTTGTCCCAAAGGACTGGAACGGTTGCTCTTCCGGTATATTGAGGGGCAGCTTTTGAATAGATCTCATGCATGTAGGTGGCGTTTAAAATTTCATCTGGACCGGAGGCTCCTGGATAAGAGCCAAATTTCCATCCCTTTACTGTTAGCTGAGGTTCTACGACGCTTACTGAAATTATGTCTTCCAAACCTTTTAAGGATCGTAGAGCGAGAGTTCTGCAGGCCCAGGGGCAGATATAGGCAACGAATAAATGATAACGGTGTTTTTCGGCTTTGTATTTTGGAGATCCAATTGTTTCTCTAAAAGAAGAGGGTTTTCTAACGAACCCTCCTTTTTTATCCACTCCCTGAACAGGGTGGAATTCTTTGGTCCATTTGCCATCAACTAACATTTTTCGTTGCCTTTCTGTGATGCTTAATTTGCTAGAATAGCTTCTGTTTCGATATCAATTTTGACGTTGTCTTCGATAGCAGGGAGGCCGAATTTGATACCAAACTCTGAGCGTTTGATTGTCGTGGTGGCAGAGAACCCGGCTGTTTTTTGTTTCGTGGCTGGGCTTGGGCCAATTTTATTTAATTTTGCATTTAGGATGACAGGTTTGGTAATGCCATTCAGAGTTGGAGCGCCATGCACTTTTGCTTGATTGCCTGACTTCATAATAATTTTTGTCGATTTGAATTTTGCGACTTTGTATTTTTTAACATTGAAGAAATCTGGACTTGAGAGATGGGCATCAAATTTTTTCTCTCCTGTATTAATCGTTGCCAGATTGATGCTGACTTCAATTTTAGATTTAGAGAGATCTTTTTCATCTAGGGTTAGAACCCCTTCAGTGTTTGTGAATTTTCCTGAAGGAAATGAAAAACCAAAATGGCCAGCTTTCCAGGTGATGTTGGTGTGTCTTGGGTCTAACTTATATTTATCAGCTGCTTTCGCGAGGTTTGTAGTCGCACTTACAATTATAATCGCTGTTATGAGACTGAGAAAATGTTTCACTTTTAGCGTCCTTCTTTAAAATGATTGATTGTTCCCTTTATTGTTGATGAATTAATTTGCACTGTAAATTTGTTATTTTGCAGTTTTTATGTGTATAATTGCACATGTGTGCTTAAAGCAATTTTTGAGGTTTTAGAATGAACTGGGATGATTACCGTGTGTTTTTAGCTTTGACTGAAGCTGGCTCTTTATTGAAGGCCGGGCAGGATTTGCAGGTTTCTCATACGACTGTACTCCGGCGTTTAAATGCTCTTGAAGAACGATTGAAAGTACGTTTGTTTGAGCGCCATAAAACCGGTTATGTTTTAACCGCAAGCGGTGAGAAAATTTTGAACTCAGCACTACACCTCAAAGATGAGATTGACCAGGTTGAGCGCCAAGTTGTGGGGCAAGATGTTCGTTTAAGTGGTGAAATAAAAATTTCAACGACTGATACGATTGGGTTTTTCTGGCTTCCTCCCTTTATAAAAAAGTTTAAGAAACTTTATCCTGACATTATTTTGAATGTTGAGGTTGATAACCGGCATCGAAATTTATCGAAACGAGAGGCTGATATTGTGCTTCCTTCGATGAACCGACAGCCTGATTATATGGTTGGGCGAGAGCTTGCGCCAATTCACATTCGGCTGTATGCACATCGTTCTTATTTGTCTGATAAAGAGAAAAAAAAGATAAAATCAGATGATTGCTTTAAGAATTTTGATTTTATTCTTTTAAATGAGAACTTGTCACAGCTTCCCATGAACCAATATATTTTAAGCCGAATTGATGGTGGGTCTGTTACTGCGACGGTTAGTAGTTTTAGCGGGCTTTATCATCTTTGTCTCGAAGGTTTAGGTGTAGCGCCTCTTCCATTTTATGTGGGAGACCAAGATGCAGAATTGCAAATGGTAGGTGAAATACCTTTTTCTGTTCATTCAAATTCCATATGGATTTTAACTCACCCTGACCTTATACGATCAGCGCGAATTTTGGCTTTTATGGAATTTATGAGAGAACAGAAAAAACTTAGTCCCTAACATCGTTTCATTTGCTTGCAGATTTTACTAAGCCATTTTCAATTGCATATTTTGTTAGACCTGCTGTTGATGAGATGTTTAGTTTTCGTTTTATGTTTCTGCGGTGTGTTTCTACTGTGCGTACGCTGATATCAAGATGGCGGGCAATATGTTTGTTGCTATTGCCTTCTGTTAACAAAAGAAGAATAGTTTGCTCTCTTGTTGTTAAGGGACCACTTGATGTGTCATCTTCATGGGCCATTAGTATTTCTGAAATGCCAGAACTAAAGTATGTTCCGCCGCGATAGACAGCTTCAATCGCAGTGACGATTTCTTTGGAGGAGACATCTTTTAACACATAACCTCTGGCACCATTTCTTAGCGCGCTACTGATATATTCACGATTATCGTGCATGCTTAAAATGAGAACTTTAATTTCCTTGTTATTTTCCTGGAAAATTTCTGTTGCATCCAAGCCGTTTAACTCAGGCATGTTGATGTCCATCAGGACTATGTCAGGTGAGAGAGTTCTGGCCTTTTCCAGGGCTTCTTTGCCCGTTTTTGCTTGTGCTACGACTTCTATGTGAGGGTATAGATCTAGGCATGATTGGATGCCATCCATCACAAGCGGGTGATCATCTGCAATTAGAACGCGAATTTTTAAATTATCTTCCATCTTAAATTCTTTTCCCCAATTAGACCGTTCTTAGTTTGTGTTTCAGTCTTATTTGTTTGCGCTTCAGTTGCCCACTCGCAACCGCGCTTTTTGTTTGCGCTTCAGTTCCACTTTTTTGTGTTTTAGATGCCCACTAAGGAACCGTAATGCAACTACGTTTTTTTATGCGCTTAAGCTTGTTTCAGAGTCTTTTTGTAATAATTTTTTCGGCATTTTTGCTCTGATTGTTGTTCCTCTATTTGAGGATAAGATTTTTAATTCACCATTGTGATGCTCTATTCGTTCTTGCATATTGCGAAGGCCGATCCCTGTTAGGGGATTGCTTTTTGTTTTTGCGTAATTGTTTTCAAAGCCATTGCCGTCATCTGTAATTGAAAGAGTTACAATACCTTTCGGCGCGGATAGTTTGATTTTGACATGTTTAGCCTGAGCGTGCCTTTCTATGTTTGTGAGTGCTTCTTGCGCCACACGATAGAGGGTGGTTTTTACTTCTTTGGGGAGGAGATTAT
>CAXIDO010000277.1:0-4084 GCA_964022745.1 uncultured Methyloligella sp.
TTTTTATTGGTAACTCGGCTTATCAACATACATCTCCGCTAGATAATCCTAAAAATGATGCGCTTGTGATGACGAAGGTTCTGAAAGAACTTGGGTTTGAGGTTATCTCTTCGTTGGACCTTTCTCAAAATGATATGAAGCGCGCGATTAAAACTTTTGCGCAGAAATTAGAAGCTGGTGGTCGTGGTACGGTTGGATTGTTTTATTATGCTGGGCATGGCGTGCAAGTTGGGGGGCGGAATTACCTCATTCCGGTGAGTGCGAAAATCTCTTCTGCTGTTGATGTAGAGATTGAATCTATAGACCTTGAAGTTGTAACAAATGCTATGAACGTCGCTGGCAATGGTTTTAATGTGGTTGTTCTAGACGCGTGCCGTGATAATCCTTTTAAATCTTCAACCCGGTCTTTATCGCGTGGGTTGGCGCGGATTAATGCCCCAAAGGGATCTCTGATTGCGTATGCGACTTCACCTGGTGATGTGGCTGCTGATGGTGAAGGTGAGAACTCTCCTTATACAGCTGCTTTGGTAAAGACTATGCAAGAACCTGGTTTGACGATTGAGCGGGTATTTAAGCGGGTGCGTTTGCAAGTTCATGAGGAGACGAAAGAAACTCAAACCCCTTGGGAGAGTTCTTCGCTTACGGGTGACTTTTACTTTTTACCTGAAGGAAGTGAGACGCGACCGAAAGTTGAAGTTGAAGCCAAGCCTAAGATTGAAGATGTTGTTGAACCTGGAGAAGTGAAGCCGGAAGAGCGCGCGCCTGATGCACAATTGGCTTATTTAAAAGCTGTCGAAGATAATACGCTTGATGGGTATAAATTCTTTTTGCGTACATTTCCGAAACATGAAAATGCAGCCCGTGTGCGTCAGATTATTCGTAGCATTGCGGATGACAAAATGTGGCAACGGATAAAAAGACAAAATAAAGCTTCTGGCTATCGGCGGTATTTGGCGGCGTTTCCTGATGGGGACTATAAGGGTGAAGCAAAGGCTCGTTTGAATAGTTTACAGACGACTTATGTGGTGCCTCCTAAAGAAATAAAAAAGACGCGCCAATATTGCGGTCACCCGCATGGGAAATGGCGTGTGATTGATATTCGCTCTGATGATGTTTTAAATGTGCGCCAGGGCCCCTCTACTCGTTATCCGATTGTCGGAGCAATCCCTCCTAATGGTTCTGGTGTGCGGCGGGTTGAATGTACGTCTCGAAACTGGTGCTTGGTCAAGTATCGCTGTGTGAGTGGGTGGGCATCTGGCAAGTATTTAACCTACAATGATCGCAAACCTGTTGGTGGTTCTGCGAGTAAGTATTACCGTGTGATTGATCATACTTATCCGGATAAATTAAATGTCCGCCGAGGGCCTGGAACTAAATTTGGGATCGTTGGGCGGATTCCTCATAATGGGAAAAATGTTACTGTGCGTCAGTGTAAGTCAATCGGGTCACGAAAAAGCCGTTGGTGTATTGTTCGCTGGAAATCTGTTTCTGGTTGGGCGTCTGGTCGTTATTTAGCGAATATGTCAAATGGGCGGCGGCCGTAATTATTTTTGGTTTCTTTAAAGTTTGTGAGGGTGTGATGGTTGATGATTTGGTGCCATTTCAAAAACGTGCTTTCTCAATGTTGAGTGATGGTTTTCTATTCCGTTTTTCTCTAGCAATTTTCTTTGTTCTATTTTTACTGACACCGGCCAGAGCTGGTGAGTTACCCAAATTTTTTACTTATCTTAAAGCTGTTGATCCAAGCATTTTACAAGAGATGCGCTATTATGGATCGCATAATTTTTTGGGGCGCCGGGTGAAAGGATACAAGGCGGCTGAATGTATTTTAACATTGCCGGCTGCGCGGGCTTTGAAAAAGGTTCAAAAACGATTGCGTCCTTTAGGGCTTTCATTAAAAGTTTATGATTGTTATCGGCCTCAACGTGCCGTGAATGATTTTATTGCGTGGGCGAAGAAACCTACTGACATTAAAACGAAGGCTGAATTTTATCCGACATTAAAAAAATCAAAATTGTTTGGTCTTGGCTATATTGCGCGGCGCTCTACTCACTCGCGGGGCAGTACTGTAGATTTAACAATTGTTCCTTTGCCACCTAAATCTCAACCCTCACATGACCCATCTAAACAAACGGCCTGTTTTGAGGACGTAGAAAGCCGCTACGCTGATAACAGTCTTGATTTTGGCACCGGTTATGATTGTTTTCATGAAAAAAGTCATACGAAATCACCTGTTGTTTTAGATGCACGGAAAAATAGGGACTTGTTGGTGCGTGAGATGGCTGCGGCTGGTTTTGAGAATTATCGCAAAGAGTGGTGGCATTTCTCATTAAAGAATGAGCCTTATCGGCGTAAACATTTTGATTTTCCGATTACGCCTTATAAGGGAAAGAGTTCATCTTCTCATTTAATTCAATCTGACAGTAAGGCGAACAAAGAGGCCGTAAAGCCTCGCTTGCAAATTGTTGATGAGCTTGCATCCAAAGAGAAAGAATTAACTGAGAAAGAGCCTGAGGATTTGGTTGATAATTCTGAGATGCCTACTTCTAAAGGCGATGTAAAGAGTGACACGCTTCGAGTTGTTTGTGTGGCTTCAGATGATGTTTTGAACGTTAGAGAGGCCGCTCATCATAAAGCTAAACTTGTTGCGGCTCTCCCTTTTGATGCTGTTGAAATTCAGTACAAAGAGTGCGATGGGGACATTTCATTAAAAGAATGGCATGGATTGGATGCGATTGGACGTAGAACAATGTCTTCGCCCTGGTGTCATATTTTATCCTATAAATTAACCTCTGATGATACTGTAATTGAGGCTGAGGGCTGGGTTTCAGGTGCTTTTGTTGTGGGTGATTTTAAACCAAGGTCATGTAAAACTAGATGACAGTATCATTGGGCATTTTTACTTAAGTGATTAGTTTCACTAAGCTTATTATTTTTTGTTAAATGAAAATTAAGTAAGACTTTAGTTTAAATCCTATTTAAATCATTAACGTTTTCATATTATTTATATTTCTATGTTAACTGATTAACATTGCTGATTTATAAGGTTTTAAGCCATGAAGATTGTCGTTGTCGATAATAGTCGCGTGAATTTGAAAATTTTAACGACTATGCTGGAAGATCATGGGCATTCAGTTGTTAGTTTTTTAGATGCTACTGAGGCGCTTACATATATTCGATGTGAACAAGATGTTGATGTGGTTTTAACTGGGTTAGAACTAAGTCCAATTTCAGGTTTTGAACTTTGTTGGGAAACGCGTTTGCTAGTTTCACGGGGCCGACAAATTTATATTCTTGCGATGTCTTCAAGTACTGAAGATGGTAAATTAATCGAAACGCTTGATAGCGGCGCGGATGACTTTATTCGCAAACCTCCAAACTTACAGGAACTTCTGGCGCGCTTACGCGTGGCTGAACGCATGAAATATATGCAAGAAGAATTAATCAAGTTGGCAACGCTTGATTGTTTAACGGGTATTTTAAATCGCCGTGCTTTCTTTGATGCGGCAGTGTCTCACTGTACAGCCGCTGATGATGGAGCAGATCTTTCAGCCATAATGTTTGATATCGATCACTTTAAGCGTGTGAATGACAATTATGGTCATGACATAGGTGATAAAGCGCTTGTTGCTGTTGTTGGAACTGTTGAGCGTGAATATGGTTTATTTGCACGAATGGGCGGTGAAGAATTTGCCTTGCTTCTACCTAACGCGGGGAAAGAAGAAGCGCTTGATGTGGCTGAGAAATTACGTGCTGAAATTGAAGCTCTTGATATTGAAACGGCAGGTTCTTCTAAATCATTAAAATTGACTTGTAGCTTTGGTGTGAGTGAATGGGCCAAAGGAGATAGTATTGAGAGCCTTCTTAAACGCTCTGACTTAGCTCTTTATTTAGCCAAGGAAAGTGGTCGCAATCAAGTGCAATTTAATAAATATACTCCAAATGATTTTATTCCTGAGCGTAGCGAAGTGATTGAGATTGTTGAACTTGATCCTAACGTTGTTGAGCTTAATTCATAGTTTTCTTTTTTCTCTCTCACGGCTATTCCATGAGCTGAAGCTCATGGGCCTACGAGGTGCGGCGC
>CAXIDO010000278.1:0-4067 GCA_964022745.1 uncultured Methyloligella sp.
AATATGGCAATAAATAATTCAGAAAACAGCACTGAGATAGAGACCATTATGAATGATCTCGGCGCGCGTGCAAAACAAGCTGCTCGCAAGCTTGCATCTGCACCGACGTCTCAAAAAAACAAAGCCCTTGAAATTATGGCTGAAAAAATAGAAGAAACTTCTGACCATATCTTAGCTGCGAACCTTAAAGATGTCCTTGCTTCTAAAGAGGCCGGTAAAGATGCCGCTTTTATTGACCGGCTTGAACTTACTCCGGATCGTATTGCAGGCATGGCGAATGGTCTTAGAGAAATTGCCCGCTTAGATGACCCTGTTGGGAAAACGCTTGCTACCTGGGAGCGTCCGAATGGTTTGGAAATTTCACGGGTACAAGTTCCTTTGGGTGTGATCGGGATTATTTATGAAAGCCGCCCGAACGTAACGGCTGATGCTGGTGGTCTATGCCTGAAGGCCGGCAACGCTGCTATTCTTCGGGGTGGGTCTGATAGTTTCCATTCTTCGCACGCCATTGAGGATGCCTTAAAGGCAGGCTTGGTTGCGGCAGGTTTACCTGAAGCGGCCATTCAGTTGGTGCCGACAACAGACAGGCAAGCCGTTGGTGAAATGCTTAAAGGCTTAAACGGCACGGTTGATGTGATTGTTCCTCGTGGTGGTAAGAGCCTTGTTGGCCGGGTGCAATCTGAAGCACGTGTACCAGTGTTTAGTCACCTTGAAGGTATCTGCCATATCTATGTTGATAAATCAGCGAAGCCTGAGATGGCAGAAGAAATTGTGGTGAATGCAAAATTGCGACGCACAGGTGTTTGCGGCGCGGCTGAAACTTTACTTATCGACAAAGAGTTTTCTCAAGAGCATACCAAATCACTCTTGCTTGCCTTGCTCGATGCGGGAGCTAGGATTAAAGCGGATGCAAGTCTACAATCTTTTGATGATCGTATTGAAGCGGCGACGCCAGAAGACTGGGATACTGAATATCTTGATAGCATTATTTCTGCTCGCCTCGTAGAGGGTGTTGATGATGCGATTGAACATATTGCGAGCCATAGCTCAAACCATACCGAGTCTATCATTGCAGAAGACACGTCAGCGATTGATGCCTTTTTTAATAAAGTGGATAGCGCGATTGTGATGCATAATGCTTCTACCCAATTTGCTGATGGTGGTGAATTTGGCATGGGAGCAGAGATTGGCATTGCAACTGGTAAAATGCATGCGCGCGGCCCTGTTGGTGTCGACCAATTGACGAGCTTTAAATATATTGTTCGGGGCTCTGGTCAGATTAGACCAGCATAGGTTTTAATATCATTCGGTTTATTCAGATAGCTTGGAAGAAATAATAAAAAGATGTCTACCCTGCAACCTGCAAAAAATTTATGCTCACAACCCGCAGCCAATTTTGGTAGCCTCACGGTGCGCCCACCGCAAATTGCTAGTGGCCAACGCATTGGGATTTTGGGTGGCTCGTTTAACCCGCCACATGATGGTCACCGCAATTTAAGCCTGATGGCTTTGAAGACTTTAGAGCTGGACCGGGTTTGGTGGTTGGTCACACCTGGCAATCCAATTAAATCTCACTCAGGTCTTGCTGCTTTGAACGAGCGAGTTCAAGCCGCTGAAGCTGTTAGCTCTCACCCTCGTATTGATGTGACAGCTTTTGAAGCGTCTTTGCCGACCAATTACACAGCTGATACATTGCAGTTTTTAAAGCGGCGGTTTAGCGGTGTTGATTTTGTTTGGCTGATGGGTGCTGACAATCTTGTCTCTTTTCATAAATGGCAAAAATGGAAAACTATTTTTCATACAATGCCAATCGCTGTCTTTGATCGGCCTGGATATATGATGAAAGCGCTCTCGAGCCCTGCCGCTCAAACCTTTGCACAAGCCCGTATCACAAACGGTCACGCCATTCGTTTAGCGCATCAAGCTCCGCCTTCGTGGCAATTTATATCAATCCCTCTCTCGCATTTATCATCTACAGATCTTAGAAACAGCTAAATTTTAATGCTCTTCAAATCGTAGGTAACAGGGTATTTTTCTTAATTTTAAGCTTATTTCAAGCTATTCAAGGAGCATTTAATTGAAAAGCTTGCTGCAAATCACTCTCTGAAGTATTATGTCTGTTATCTTTCCGTCCTAAACTGACAAAAAACGCACAATAGTCGGGTTAGGTTCGTTAAGAAGGAGATGAAAAAACGCCTTTTAAATTGCCTTTTTTCATCGCTGGTTGGATTTTTTTCGGGGATTTTTGCACACTTGCATATCAAACAGATTTTTTTTGAGGTTAATACCCACAGACACTACATCTATAATCACTTTTTGAGGCTTAAAGCTTTTCTTTCAGCCTACAAATTGGATGGTATTAAGCAATCTCCCCTTATTGAGCGACCTCTACTAAGGATTTCACCCCACTTTTTACACCCTAAAAGGACATATATAACAGCATGCACACAAGCACAGAGGATGCAGTCATTATGAATAAAACTGTGTCACCGGTACCCGCTTCAAAAGAAAAAGCTACAGATCAATTGGCAATGACAATTGAGAGCCTTGAAGATGGTAAAGCTGAAGATATTATCACCATTGACCTTGAGGGAAAATCTTCTCTTGGGGACTATATGATTGTGGCTTCTGGTCGCTCACACCGTCATGTTGCCTCTATTGCTGACAAACTAGCTAAGCAACTAAGAGAAGCTGGCTTTGGCCGTCCGCGTGTTGAAGGAACTGACAATAATGATTGGGTTCTTGTTGATGCAGGCACAATTATTGTTCACATTTTCAGACCTGAAGTGAGAGAGTTTTACAACATCGAGAAAATGTGGCTTGCCGCACGCCCTGAAGATGATACAGGTCTTGATTTTGAAGATGGTTCGGGCTCCTAAGGGGTAACTCAGACACGCTCTAGAGCATAACCTTTTCATACTGAATCAGATGAATGCTCTTGCTTCTTGTTTTGGCGCACAATTTTTTCGATCCTCGCTTCACTCGGGTCGGATTGTGCTCTAGCCTTTCAATAAACGTGATGCTTGGTTAAGACCATGATGCAATTTGATATTTTAGCTGTTGGTCGCTTGAAACAAGAGGCTGAACTGAAACTTCAGTCACGGTATATAGAACGGATCAGTAAGTCTGGTCCCTCATTGGGCATCAAGTCCATTCAGGTAACTGAATTTGTTGAAGCTAAATCTCAAGATGTAAGAACCAGAAAATCTGATGAAGCAAGCCGCCTGCTTGCCTCATTACCGAAAGGTGCTTTTCTCATCGCATTGGATGAAAGAGGCAAGAGTTTTTCAACATCTGATTTTTCGAAACAACTGCAGCTTAAGAGAGATGATGGGCATAGCTCTTTATGCTTTGCTCTTGGTGGTCCTGATGGGCATGGGGCTGAGCTTTTAAGCCAAGCCCACATGAAACTATCTCTCTCCCCAATGACGCTACCTCATGGGCTTGCTCGCGTCATTTTAATCGAACAGCTTTATCGCGCGCTGACCATCTGGTCTGGGCATCCCTATCACAGGGAGTGATAAGAGTTGTTTTCTAATACTTTCTCACACGGCTATTCTATGAGCTGAAGCTCATAGGCCTCCGAGGGGCGGTGCTAAGCACCGGACGCGCCTGGCGTCATGTCCTGACGCTGAAGTGGCGTCACTCCTTCTTCGTATGTTGAGCTGAGCACCTGTTTCAAGATACAGCCAGAACAGCAGCGAATAAGGAGAATTAATTTTGTAGACTGTCAGAGTAATTCTTATGGGGCACTTCTGTGCTTTATGGCAAGTCTTAAATGTTGACTGTGATCGTGAGAAAAACGTTCGCATTAGAATATCAAAGTAGGAGCACGATGAAGCCATCAATTTATAACATTCAACTTACTACTCCTGGTTTTCTTTATATTATGCCTAAACCGTCAGGCGAGTGGCTTAACGAAGATATTCATCACTACAGTGAAATTGGTATCAATCGTATTGTTTCATTATTAACTTCGAACGAAGAGAAGGAACTAGACCTAAAAAAAAAAAAAAAAACGTGTCACCTCTATGGCATAGCTTACGATTCATTCCCAATCGAGGATC
>CAXIDO010000279.1:0-4064 GCA_964022745.1 uncultured Methyloligella sp.
CAGCAATAAAATCATTTAAAGAATCTTGCATAAAAATATCATCCGTTAAAGGAACAAACCCATCTGCACCCATAAATATGAATAACAGAGCTTTTTCTGATTGAAGCTGATATTTAAGCTCCCCTTCAATATGCAAATCAATATCAAGAGACGCTTCTTCTGAAGAAAACACAACGCCTACAACATCTCCAATAATCGCATCCTCAACTTCAAAGCGAAAGAAATGTTGCCCTTCATGCTGCAATAAATGTGAACGCTCCAAAAATGGTTGCATAATAAAAGGACGCCCATCAGATCGTCCCGCCTGGAGCGAAGAAATACCCAAAGAACTAACATCAAGAAACTCTGTCTCAGGGGCATGACCCGTTACGCCATCATCACTCGACCAGTTTTCAAATTGACGCCGCCAATGAATTTGATAGCCATGCCCAAGAAGGAAGTCGACCTGGTCTCGTGTCGGGCCAGCATTTAAAATCAGCTCTGGGACATCTCGCGTCTCTAATCCACCATGACGGTTTAATATCGCGGCCCCTTCCATTGGATTAGAAAGCTCTTCAACCTCACCATAAATGGTACCAGCGTCAACCCTCAACGCCTCTTCTTCAATCACTAGAGAGTGACACTGAACAGACAAACCAAAATGGAAATGGTGCATGGGGCGCAAATGTAATGAAGGCCCAACAATCACTTCATCATCAAGTGTCTTAGACGGCGTTGCAGTTACAAAAAAAGAAGTGAAAGTCTCATCATCCAAACCGCGCATGTCTTGCAAAAAGTTTGAAAGCAAATCGCTATATTCAACCCCGCCCTGGAGAGAATAATCAATGGTGTTAAACCCAATTTCAGAAAGAGTTTCTTCTTGCCAATCCCGAGTGCGTTCACCAAACCCGAGCAAGCTCATATCTACGGCGTCAGAAGTTTCAATCAAGGCTAGTGAATTAGAAGGCAGAGATTTGGAAGATTGAGACTTGGGGGATTGAGCTCCAGACGACAAAGAACTGTCTCCTAGGAAATCTTTGTCGAGAGTCCACATCGCAAGCTCAATAGGCTCTGTCGAAGGGCCAAACCCAATCACACTCACACTATAAGTTTCATCCCGTCCAATTGAAAATCCAATCGGAGCCCCTTCCAAATATCCTTCATAAGGGATGAATTGATCAGTTCCATCAGCCCCTTTTAAAATGATAGCTGCAGTGACAAAATCTCCTGGCGCATCTCCAGATACATAGATAACTGCCATATTTCGCTCAGACAGCCAAATTAGATCTAAATGGTCAAAACCGCTCATAAGAAGAAAGAAACCTTTAAGTCAATGAAGAAACAGCCAAAAATAAAATCTACGACGCACCCCTATATGTGACAAGGAAATGTGTCACAAGCAAGCTTGTTGAGAACTTCTCCAAAAGAAGAAACACATCTTTAGTGAAGATATGAAAAATGATAGATTGAGCACTTAATTTGAGGCAAAAAAATCTACATGAAACGTACATCTTTGAATGAAGGCGGTCAAAGCAATACCCGTGTTGCAATAATCGGCGGACGCAAGAGCGGCAAAACAACACTTTGCGCCAGCCTGCACCAAAGCCTAATCGCAAGAGCTCATGGTTATTCACCAAACATGATTGCTCGTTTTCCAGATGCAGACGGGTTGAACCAACTCGAAAAACTCTTCGCCGAAAAATTCAATGCACCCAAACACACAGTGCAAACAGAAAGCTCAGGCCCCGTAAGACAAATCAGGGTTGGAATAGACTTTGGCACAAGCAAATGGTCACTCTTTAAAAAGCCCGAACATGAACTGCAAGGATACTATCAAATCGCTATTGATGATTTAAGGGATGATTTTGATTTAATGGGAGAATTCGCCTCTCAACAACAAATCAAAGAATTATCAGATAATAACCCTCTTGTTCAATTTGAACAAAGCTTATCAAACGCAAGTTCGCTCATAATATGCCAACCTGCCTTACAAAAATTAGCTCCTTCCGAGAGCACCGGCTTCATCCGCCTTATGTCAGATATCGCGACCGGCAGATTTGGTACCTTTCAAAACATAATTATAGCTTTCACAAAATATGAGCGTATTTTTACTCAAGATGGCGCAAATGCATTTAAAAAAGCCGTCAAACCAGCCAGTATATTAGAAGCTATCGCCACGACGATCCATCAGGATAATGCCTTTGAAACTGGCCTCAGAGCGTTAATGTCAAATGAAGACAACGCCCCTAATCTTTACGCTGTTCCTGTCTCAGCATTTGGATTTTTAAGGCAAAATGGCGCCCCAAATCTAAATAAAATGACAGAAACACCAATCTCGACCCTCGCACCTCTAGTTGAAGAGACACGAGCAGAGAACCCATTAAGTGATGCTGTTAAAAAAATGCAAATCGCAGGTTTCACAATCCCGGTCACAAACGAACAGGCTAAAAATATTAGCCCTGTGCCTCATCCAAGCACCCATTGGCTACCATTTTTAACGGCAGATCCCATCCTGGCTGCAGTAAGCGGCCAACCAAGTCAATTCATGATCCCGGTTTCTCATTTCATCTCTGCACTCGATCACGGCCTAAAAATCGAAAATATTGGAAAAAAACAATTCCAACAAAGCGCATAATAGGATCCAGCATATAGCTATTTTCCTTATTATTCAGTTTTCAAACTTTAAAAATCAGCTAAGATCCTTTGGTATTAATTTTAACTTGAGATCCATATTAAAAGCCCCCTCAAGAAACCAAAAGATAAATTCTAAAGATCTATGCTCAAACAATTTTCAGACATTCAATCACCCTTCGCAGCACTGCGCGCCCAATTAACAAGCATCACTCCAGATCAAACATTTAAAGATAAACCAATTGATCTGACAATAGGTGCGCCCCGTCATCCAGCGCCAAACTGGGTTCAGGAAAAGCTAGACGAAGCAATCGATACAGTTGGAAATTACCCGCCCATTCAAGGGTCCATAGAGTTGCAAAACGCATTGCAAAACTGGGCTGAGAAAAGATACCCCACTTTAAAAAACAATCTGACAAACGAAAATATACTGCCTCTCAATGGTAGCCGAGAAGGTTTGTTTTATGCTATTTTTATGGCCAAGTCGAAACGGCCAGACATAACAAAGCCTATCGTTTTAATCCCAAATCCATATTATCAAGTCTATGGAGCTGCAGCCATTGCAGCTGGCGCCACACCTTATTTTCTCGATGCCCTACCTGAAAACAACTTTTTGCCAAACATAGACGATGTTCCGGAAGAAATATTATCCCAAACGATCGCATTTTATCATTGCTCACCTTCAAATCCGGAAGGTGCCATTGCAACGGCTAAAACCTTGGAAAAAGCAATTCTCAGTGCCAGAGCACACAATTTCATGTTCTTTTCAGATGAATGCTACTCAGAAATTTATTGTGATGAAAAACCTCTCTCTGCCCTAGAGACAGCGATGGAAATAGGCATCTCATTAGCCAATAAAACACCTCGTACAGAAGACCCATTTGCCAATATCGCTGTTTTTAATTCGCTCTCAAAACGTTCAAATGTCCCTGGTATCCGATCTGGCCTCATTATGGGCGAACAAAACTTCATATCATCCTTTAAAACCTTTAGAAATGTAGCAGGACCGCAAATCCCAGGGCCCATTCAACATCTCTCAACATACCTCTGGCAAGATGAAACCCATGTCAGATCCAATCGTGACTTGTACGCTCAAAAGCTTGAAAGCGCTGAAAAAATGCTCAAAACGCAATTTTTCACAAAAAAACCACAAGCTGGCTTTTTTCTTTGGCTAAATATGTCTGAATTTGGTGGTGGAATCGAAGCTGCATCAACACTTTGGAAAGATGTTGGCCTTAAACTACTACCAGGTGCGTACTTAGCTCAAACCAACGAAAACGGGTTTAATCCAGGGGCTAATTATGCGCGAATGGCCCTCGTCAGCTCCCTAGAAGAAACTGAAGAGGCCTTTGAGAGACTGTTACGCGTATTTGGATGAGGTAGATTATGGCTGTTGCGGGCACAAGGGGTTCACGGAAAAAAAATTTGTTGCCAAACTCTTTAGAGCATGGCCT
>CAXIDO010000280.1:0-4048 GCA_964022745.1 uncultured Methyloligella sp.
CGGCAAGAAAAAAATACAAGCAACGCCGTTACAGGCTGTATTAAAATAAAAATACATAAGACAACTAAGAAAACATGGCTCAATTAGAGAACATGCACCAATCAGAGAACAAGACAGAGTGATGAGTAAAACAAAAACAAATCAAACCTCAAATCCAAAAGTTGCCGTCGCTTTAGAAAAATGCCGCGGTGCATTCATAAGTGTTGGTTTTTTCAGTCTTTTCATCAATCTCTTAATGTTAACCGGCCCACTGTTCATGCTTCAGGTCTATGATCGTGTCTTGGCTTCTAAAAGCTTACCGACCCTAACGGCCCTAGTCATTCTCATAGCCGCCCTCTTCCTCTTTCTTGGCCTTTTAGAAATGGTGCGCACCCGCATCCTCGCCCGCATCGCAGATAAAATAAATACAGATTTAAGAAACACAAGCCTCAGCGCCACCATCAAACATTCCGTCATACAAACACCAAATGTCGGCACCCAGCCCATTAGAGATTTAGAAACCTTAAAGAACTTCGTTGGCAGCCAAGGTCCAAGCACATTATTTGACCTACCCTGGACCCCCATCTACCTAGCCGTCAACTTCATGCTACATTGGGTTTTAGGTGTCTTTTCAGTACTTGCCACCATATTCTTAATCATCCTCTCCATCATCAACGAGGTACTAACAAAACCTCGCACAGAAGAGGCGATGACAAAATCCATGCACACCTCAATGATTGCAGAAGAAACCAAGCAAAATGCTGAAATTCTGCAAGCCATGGGCATGGAAAAAAACATTCTAAGTCGCTGGGAAAAATTACAGGCAGATGCCAGCAAAGCACATCTTGCCCTTTCAAACATTTCAAGCACCTTCACATCCCTTTCAAAATCAGTTCGTATGCTTTTACAAAGTTGTACACTTGCAGTCGGTGCAGTTTTGGTGATTGAAGGTCTTATCTCTCCAGGTTCAATGATCGCCGCCTCTATCATTCTAACAAGAGCGCTAGCCCCCATTGATCAATCCATCGCTCAATGGCGCAATTTCGCCAACGCCCGCAAAGCCTATCATCGATTAAAAATGTTCCTTGGCGACGAAGATTTAACAGAGCCCCAAATGGCACTACCAGAACCAACAGGTAAAATCACAGTTGAAAAACTTTTCATCGCACCGCCTGGCATCAAAACCCCAGTTCTAAGGTCCGTGGATTTCACATTAAACCCGGGTGAAGCTTTAGGCGTCCTCGGCCCAACAGGGGCTGGCAAGTCATGTTTAGCACGCGCTCTCATTGGCACATGGGCCCCATTAAGCGGTGCAGTTCGCCTCGATGGCGCAACACTCGATCAATGGAACCCAGACCAACTCGGCCCAGCAATGGGATACCTCCCCCAATCAGTTGAACTGCTCTCAGGCACATTAAAAGAAAACATCGCCCGCTTCACACCAGAACCAGACCCGGAAAAAATCGTCAAAGCCGCTGTATTAGCAAATGTTCACGAGCTCGTCCTTTCTCTACCAGATGGCTATGACACGGTCCTCGGTGAAGGTGGCCACAAATTATCCGGCGGCCAGAAACAACGCATCGGTCTGGCAAGAGCCCTATATAACGACCCATGTTACATCATCCTTGATGAACCCAACTCAAACCTTGACGCTGAAGGTGAAGCAGCTTTAACAAAGGCCATTGCCACAGCCAAACAAAACGGCCAAACCATTGTCGTCGTTGCTCACAGACCAAGCGCATTGCAAGCCTGTGACAAAGTCTTGTTTTTAAGAGAAGGAAAACAATTGGCATTCGGTCCAAGAGATGAAGTACTTTCAAAAATTCTAGCAAGCCCACAAGACAAAGCAACACAACAAGACAAACAAACTGAGGTGCAATCATGAGCATCAAAGACCAACCTCAAAACACACCAGATCAAGAAATAAAAAAGTACCAGCGCTTAGGGCTTTTCTTTCTTTTATTACTCGTTGGTGGCATTGGCGGCTGGGCAGCATTTGCTTCTCTTCAAGGGGCTGTTATCGCCTCAGCACAAATCACCGTAAAATCAAACTTGAAGCGAGTGCAACACCTTGAAGGCGGCATTGTTTCTGAAATTTTGGTGAAAGATGGTGACAAAGTCGAAGCAGGCCAAACTGTGCTGCGCCTAGACACAACAAAAGACCTCGCCAACCTTGCCTCACTCGACGCTAATCTAAACGAACAACTCGCTAGAAAAGCACGCCTCAGCGCAGAGAGAGATAAAAAACAAACAATTACTTTTCCCGAAATGCTTGTAAAAAAAGCTGAAAACTCAGCTGAAATAGCAAAAATTTTAAAGGGGCAAACCAATCTACTCAAAGCGCGCCAAGCTTCTATTTCAGGGCAAACATCTCAGCTAAAACAAAGAACCGAACAACTAAACGAAGCCATCAAAGGTATCACAGCGCAAGTTGCGTCGAAAAAAAGCCAATTAACGTTCATTCGCAAAGAATTAACCGACCTGCAGTCCCTGCAAGACAAAGGCCTTGTCCCACAAAATAGAATACTTGCACTGCAAAGAGAAGAAGCCAGGTTGCAAGGTGAAGCCGGTGAACTTGTCGCCTCAACCGCCCGCACCAAAGTGCAAATCAGCGAAACAGAAATTCAAATCCTGCAAGTTGAAAAAGATCATCTCTCATCAATCCTAACCGAACTGAGAGAAACAACAACACAGGCCAATCAACTAACCGAACAAAGAACAGCCCTTGCCGATAAACTAAAGCGAATGACCATCATCGCGCCAAAATCAGGCATCATTCATCAATTAGCGGTACACACAATCGGTGGTGTCGTCGCCCCGGGCGATCCTGTATTAATGATCGTCCCGCAAAATTCAGAGTTAATATTCGCGGCAAGGGTCAACCCGCAAGATATTGATCAGGTCTTTAAAGGTCAAAAAGCAAATGTACACCTAAGCGCCTTTGATCAACGCACAACCCCAGAAGTCACGGGTGTTGTCACTCTCGTCTCTGCAGAAACCACACAAGATCAACCCAACACACCTCCTTATTACAAGGTTCATGTTGAGCTGCCAAAAGATCAGATGGCAAGAATTAAGAACATAGAATTAGTCCTGGGTATGAATGCAGAAGTCTTCATCCAAACTAAATCAAGATTGGTCTTTGAATATCTCCTACAGCCCCTAACAGACCAAATCCGCCGCACCATGCGCGAGCCGTAAAAGAGGGCACGATCCGAACTCCAATTAGATGTAGCATCACGAAGAAGGAGCATTACCTTTTTCGGACAATGTGACATGACGCCTTTGGCGTCCGGTGCCTAGCACCGCCCCTCGGAGGCTCAAGCGCCATAAGCGCTTGAAATAGCCGTGAGAGAAATTAGAGACTTATCACCTTACCCGGGTTCATAATATTATCGGGGTCTAAGCTCAGTTTAATTGATCGCATCAAATCCATCTCAACAGAGCTTTTCTTCTCAGCTAATAAATCACGTTTCATCACACCAATCCCATGCTCCGCGCTGATGGAGCCGCCAAATTCCAGCACCAAGTCATAAACGGCACTGCTTAGAGGTTCCCACTGATCAAGAAACGCTTGTTTGTCCATTCCAACCGGCTGGCTAATATTATAGTGAATATTCCCATCCCCAAAATGCCCAAAGGGTACAGGCCGCGCCCCTGGGATCATGCGCTCAACCAATTCATTTCCTTTGTGAATAAATTCCGGAATGGCTGCCACAGGAACTGATACATCATGCTTAATCGAGCCACCCTCAGGTTTTTGCATCGCAGACATTTCTTCACGTAACGCCCACAGCTTTTTCCGCTGCGCTTCAGAAGAAGAAATCACACCATCCTCGATCAAACCTCGTTCTAGCGCTCCTCCCAAAACATCTTCCATCACTCCCTCAAGCAAACCGTCTTTGGTGCTCTCAAGCTCAATCAACCCATACCAGGGAAAAGCCTTTTCTAAAGGCTCTTTCGATTGAGAACCATGCTTGAGAACAAATTCAATACCCGTCCGACAAATCATTTCAAAAGCAACAAGAAAACTTCCCGTCTCACCACTCACAAAATTAAAAAACTCTGA
>CAXIDO010000281.1:0-4036 GCA_964022745.1 uncultured Methyloligella sp.
CAGTCACCAGATCAACTCGTATGCCGTCTTCTGCTTGAAAAAAAAAAAAAAAACGAAAAACAATATGATTGGAGAAAATCATAGGGAGAGAAACAGAGACAGAAAAGCAAAAGGAAAAAATAGTAAAAAAGCTGGAGAAACTTAAGACTGAACGTAAATCTCTTTTAATATCTTATGAAAGTGAAACAGCCTATGATTTTCGGAACCTAGAGAAAGCGGCAAACAGTGTGACTAAAAAACTAAAAGGGAAAGTCCGCGTTGAAATCAGTGGCACAGAGAACCTTGCCTCTCTAGATTCATTAATTAGTAAACACGTGAATGGGCAATTCAAAAAAGCTATAGAAAAGCTTGAAAATCAAGAGGACTTAAGTCTAACTGCACTGGCAAATGCCATCCGAAAGGGTTCAGATGAACTTCAAAAGCAATATGATTTTCCGGTAACCGCCGCAGAGAAATTTGCTGCTGGTGGTGAAGCACTTGCTTTAGAAATAGAACAACACCACCTAGAACCCGAAGCCTTGTTATATCTAAATGTTGGAGTAGGTGACGTTGAAAATTGGAAGTCTATCGAACAGCTTTCAACTGGACAAAAAGCTACTGCTGTACTGTTGTTATTGTTATTAGATGCAGATGCTCCGCTAATAATAGACCAACCTGAGGATGACCTGGATAATCGTTTCATTGTTAGTTCTATCGTATCAAGTATTAAAGACGCAAAAAAAAATAGGCAATTTCTTTTTTCCAGTCATAATGCAAACATCCCCGTACTAGGTGACGCTGATCAAATTGTTGGTTTATCTCCTGTCGTTGAAGATAAAGTTGAATTTGTTGAAATTCGAGAAGAATTGTGTGGATCTATAGATACCTATGAAGTAAAAAATTTAGTCAAAGAGATTTTAGAGGGGGGGCAAGAAGCCTTCGAATTCCGTAGAGAAAAATACGGTTTTTAGACCCCTTCCCGATGGTCAGACCGGGCTCTCGTGAACTGAGCCATAAACTGTCTCAGCCATTCGGCTTCCATCCCTGGTATTTACGAGAAATAAAGAAAAACGACAAATAAAAAAATTTACAGAAAACACACATAAGGGAACCAAGGTTCCCCGCTCAGGCAATTTCGGCCTGTTGGATTGACAGGGCCGCATTTGGCGCATGGCTTGAGTAGCCACGGAAAAGAGTTAAGCAGTTTTCCGATAAGAGGCACGATCAAAAAAATAGCCACGCCCCCTCTGCAACCCGGTCGACCGCGCCCAAAAGCCAGAGCTCCCCTCCTTTTTAAATCAGCGTCCACGGGTTTCATGCGAACCCCCTTATTTCAAGGGATTTAAAATGAAAGGAAGAAACAAATGGAAGTTAATCAAATTATATGTGGCGACTCTGCTCAAGTACTTAGGGACTTTACTGATAGCAGTATTGATCTCGTCATTACCGACCCACCCTATCTTTGTAGATACAAAGATCGTCATGGTCGCACATTGATAAATGATGATAATGCAGATGGTGTCTTGCCAGTCTATGAAGAAATATTCCGCACTCTAAAACCAAACAGCTATTGCATAACGTTTTATGGATGGACGGCAATTGCTGAATTTTCAGAGGCTTGGGCCAATGTCGGATTTCGAACGGTGGGGCATATTGTTTGGCCTAAGAAATATGCTTCAAAAGAAGGATTTATGAAATACCAACATGAATCAGCTTTTGTATTGGCAAAGGGATACCCACACAAACCTGAATATCCAATTAGTGACGTTCAGAAGTGGCATTACACAGGCAATAGATCACATCCAACTGAAAAAGCAGTCAGTGTTATAGAGCCCCTTATTAAGTGCTTTTCGAAGCCCGGTGATTTAATCCTTGATCCCTTTTCAGGATCAGGTACGACCGCCGTAGCAGCAGCGCTCAATGAACGGGATTATATCGGTATAGAGTTAGAGCATAAATATTGCGATGTTGCAGAAAGGCGTCTAGCTGGTGTGAACTTTTATGAGAACGCCATATATGCATAAAAATTACAAATAGTGTTTTCATAAAATACCCCGACCGATTGTCCTTGAACCAAGGACAATCGGCTTTTTAAAAACACACCTTGGAATTCCCCCATAAGAGAAGAGACATAAAGTTATTTTGAAACGCTCAATAAAACCAAAATGGATCAATTCAATGCCTCTTAAACTAGAAAAGTACCGCCACCATTTAGATGGTTATGATATGAGCGAAGCGTACAAAACAGAGTTCATCAAAGCAATCGCCATTATAGCTGAAAGCCTTGCTGATAAGGCTTTTGGTCTCGATTCTATCCACTGCATTTATCCGCAAAAAGCACCTGAAAATTGTTCTTCATCTTTTGAAATGGTAAAATCATTAGATGCAGAAACGCTCATAGATAAATGCGCGAATGATAATGAAAATTCCAATCCTTTGAAAAAAGCCAACGGTAAGAGCAAATAATGAGCAAAACCACAGCCCCCAAAACTAAGACAAAACAAAAAGCCGTCATATATTGTCGAGTGTCAGATAAAAAACAATTAGTTAAGGGGGACGGACTAAATTCTCAACGCACCAGATGTAATGAATTTGCCAAACATAAAGCATATGATGTGGTTGATGTCTTTCAAGATAAAGGCATTTCTGGTGGTTTGATTGACCGCCCAGGTATGCAACAAATGTTATCATTTCTACGAAAACATAAACAACACACAAACCATGTTGTCATAATAGATGATATAAGTCGCCTTGCCCGTGATTTAATGGCCCATATTCAATTAAGAACAGAAATCAGTGACGCGGGAGGAATTTTAGAATCTCCCTCGGTTGAATTCGGAGAAGACTCGGACAGCATCTTAGTTGAAAACTTACTTGCCAGCGTTTCTCAACACCACAGACAAAAGAACGCAGAGCAAGTAACAAACCGCATGCGTGCTAGGATTATGAATGGTTATTGGGTATTTCAAGCTCCTATAGGTTATCGATACAAAAAGTCTAGTACAGGTGGAAAAATTCTCATACCAGATGAACCAAATGCAACTCTAGTGAGAGAATGTTTAGAACGCTTTGCCGATGGTCGCTTTGAAAGCCAAGCAGACATAAAACGATATCTAAATGGCTATCCATCATTTCCGCGCTATAGCAATGGAGAAATCCATTTTCAAAAAATCAGGCTTATGTTAGAGCGCCCCATTTATGCGGGCTACATCGAAGCGCCTAAGTGGAATGTCCCCTTGTTAAAAGCAAAACATGAACCTCTCATAAGTTTTGAAACATACCAGCGCATTCAACAAAGGTTACAACAACACTCCAAAACACCAGCTCGAAAGGCAATCAAAGAAGATTTTCCTTTAAGAGGCTATGTTTCCTGTGCTGAATGTAATGAAACCATGACAGCAGCATGGGCAAAAGGAAGAAACACGAAATACCCTTATTACTACTGCTTCAACAAGCAGTGCAGCCAGCATAGAAAATCAATACGTAAAGAAAGACTCGAAAAAGATTTCGAGCACCTTCTAGCCCGCTTAAAACCAAATCCAGACGTATTTGCCATGATGCATAATATGCTGAAAGACGCATGGGATGAGAGAGAAGCAAATGCGAAAGACAAAGCAAAAGAATTGAAGAATGAAATCAATTTAGCCCAGCGCAAAATAGATCAAATTATGGAGCGTATTTTAGAGTGTGTTAGCACGAGCCTAATGCAAATATATGAAGATCAGGTCAAAAAACTTCATGAACAGCAAATATCAATAAAGGAAAAACTGACGGAAACTGGTCAATCGCAAGCAGACTTTGACCAAACTTTTCGAACCGCCATGACTTTTCTCTCAAACCCTTGGAATCTATGGGTTTCTGATGATCCAGCCGATCAACAATCAGTGCTAAAATTAGTATTTGAGGAGAATTTGCTCTACCATAGGAATGGAGGTTTTCGAACCGCGAAAACTACCTTACCTTTCAAAGTCTTAGAGGCTTTTAACGATAACAGGTATGAAATGGTGAGCCCTGAAGGATTCGAACCTTCGACCTACTGATTAAAAGTCAGTTGCTC
>CAXIDO010000282.1:0-3998 GCA_964022745.1 uncultured Methyloligella sp.
GCAACCCCAACAGTTCCCATCAATTTCACAGCAACCACATTACTCGAGTGAGCAAGAGCCGTACTCAATTTGATTTGCCCCCGATAAATATTTTTGTAATTCCTCGGCTGCCACTTGTTAAAAGATGTCGGCCGATCAAAGATCAAACTATTTGAATTAAAACCTGATTCTAATGCTGCTAAATAAACAAACGGCTTAAAAGTAGAGCCGGTTTGTCTTCGGCTTTTAATCGCCCTGTTAAATTGAGATCTCTGATAGTTTTTCCCGCCAACCATAGCCCGCACAGCACCATCAGGTGCCATCATCACAAGCGAAGCCTGCCGCACATTCTTCTTTTTTCCAAACTTAGTAAGATAGTGCCGAACCCGCGTGTCAGCTTTCATCTGAACAACGCGGTCAATACTTGTTTCAATAATCAAGTCAGATTTGTAATCCGTGACATATTCAGGAACCAGATCAGCAATCCAATCAACAATATAATTTGAATTAATAGGTAAATTTCTTTTTCGTAATTGCGCTGGTGCGATCAATGCCGTCTTCAATGTAAGTGGTGAAATAAAACCAGACCGTTTCATAGCAAGTAAAACCAGCTTAGCCCGCGCCTTCGCAGCCTTATAATTCGATTTTGGGTTTAACCGAGACGGTGCCTTTAAAAGGCCCGCAAGCATAGCAGCTTCTGGTAATGTCAACTTCACTGCCCGTTTGCCAAAATAACGACGAGCTGCTTGATCAATACCATAGGTTTGATGTCCAAAATAAACCCGGTTTAGATATAGTTCTAAAATTTCATGTTTTTCAAATTTCGCTTCAAGCCAAAACGATAGACCCATTTCTCTAAGTTTGCGTGTAACCGTTCTATCAGAGTTTAAAAATAAATTCTTCGCTAATTGCTGACTGATGGTTGAACCACCTTGAACAAGGCGCCCTTTTCGCAAGTTAGAAAACATAGCTCTTGAAAAACCGATCGGGTCAAACCCCAAATGCGAATAAAATCTACGATCTTCAATAGCAATAACCGCCTGGCTCACAAACTTAGGTAATTGCTCTAACCTGACATAATCTTTCACCAGGCCGCGTTCAGCAATGACCGTACCGTCAGAAGCCAGCACCTTAATCGCTTGGCCGCGCTGTTTTAATCCCGCAACAAGCGGATCCGGTAAAGTCGCGGTATAGAATAATAACAAACCACCTAAAGCAATTGAGGCCCACAAAACAGCAACAGAGCTCCAGTAAAGCAAGGAAAAGGCTGAAAATAACGGACGCCCTCTAGGCCCCCATCCATCACCATATATTTTATTTTTATTAGAAGTAGAGCGCTTTTTAGCTCGTTTCGGTTTTTGAGACTTAAACAAACCAAAAGGAAAGAAATCGACATCAACCATCTGGACTGATGAACGGCCAGAAGTTCGCTTCCTACCTGTAGTCCCTGATCTTCTAGTTTGTGATTTTCCACTTTGGGATTTTGCGGGTGAATAGACTTTGATCTTTTGAGAAGATCCTTTTGAAGCTGTACGCTTCACACCAGCTGAAACCTTTGGTGCACTCCGAGGCTTCTTTTTAGCTGTTTTTCGCCCTGTTGCCTTACTAGAACCAACTTTCTTTCTGGCTTTAGCCTTCGGCTTTGGATCGTCGCCAAACCACCCCATAACTCTTACCCCAACCATAACGCAATACAATAGATGGCCTTAACTTATGGACGAAACACTCATTCACCCAATAAGACCGGATACAAAACATAACTATAAAGAAAGGGATTTAAGAGCCAGTTAACTTTAAGAAAAAATGAACAAAACATCTTAAAAAAGAGAGTTTAAATAAAAAAAACTGGTGTCCCAAACCAACAGAACACCAGTTAAAACATTTATAATCAATAATTTAGCGCGACATCATCGATGATATCGGCCACATAATTAACGAAACAACAATCCGAGCTAACATCACAAAAAACATCAAAACCAAGGAGGCTTCCTCGATAATGTAACTATAACCGTTTTTGAAATGTATATAGCTAGGTGAATCCGGAATATAAGAATTAATACTCAGCTTAACATAAGCTGCAAAATGTAAGATCTGCTGAAAATGCCAAGGAAATTGAATGGCCACAAATAACAACAACAAAGCCCCTAAAAAGAAGGCAAAAATCAAGTTACCTATACTCATAAAAAAACGCGTCACAACAAAGTCCCCCAAATAATTGATTTACATCTTAAAAATCACATTCACAACCAAAGATAAAACAAGTTTTTCCTAGTTTAAACGATGGCTCACTGTAAAGTCCAATGCAAAACGAAAAGCAAGACGCATTAAACTAATTATCTTACCGAATCACGGCGCTAGCGCCTCTTCACAACAAAGAAACGACGGCCATCAGCGTCGCGGGTCTTCGGTATCAAATTCGTACGTGCATGTGCCGGTTTTGAAAGCCCGACCAGTTCTTTAATATCCTTCAAAATGCTAGTGGCCTCAGCAAAATAAGAATGGCCTAGCAAACTGGCATCAACACCTGTTGCATCAATTGTATCAATATTATCAAGAACAATAAGATTTTCACCAGCGTCGCCGGCACGAGCATAACCACCATGCACCTCACGAGACGTTTGCAAAGCACGGTCATCTGCTGATGCATAAAGTGTCGTATTTTGAGAGGCTTCAACTAATTTTGGTGCTAAATCATTGATGAAAACTTCAGCATCAATATCTGGAGCCGCTAAGATAATTTCTTTAAAACGTTTTTTTAAATCTGGCCGTTCAGACATAACACCAGCCACAGCATTCGATAAAACACGGGTTCCCATAGAATGGGCCACCAAATAAATATTATCCGCCTGAGTATCAGTAGCGATCTGGATCAAGAATTTTTTCAAATAAGAATATGACCACTTCGCATTCGTTTCATCATGAGTATACGAAGTCAGTGTAATTTCACCACGAGAAGGCCAACTAAAAAAGATTGGCGCCCCGTCAAATTTCAAATCATGATGGATCTGTGCAGTCCGGCGAGCTGCATCTTTAAACGCCACATTGTAGCCATGCACAAAAACAAACGCATTTTTACCAGAAGCTTTAGAGATCGTATCATTAAGTTGTGCTGCCACACCGCGCCAACTTAAAGTGTTCACCTTTTGCAAAACCACATGTTTTGTTGGATCTTCGCTAAACTCCATCTTCCACCATTTCGGTGCTTCAAGAGCTCCTGTTTTATGTGTCAAAGGAATAGCAATTTCACAAATCCCATAACTCATTTCACCGCGCGTTTTTCCATAAAATTTATTTGCTTCTGTCTCACCAGTCCTGTTTCTATTGGTACCGTAAAACACCTTAACCCTGTGAAAGCCATCCTTTTCAGCACGGTCAATTTCAAACTTGCGCACTTTAGGTTTCGTTGTTGTAAGAGGACCGACTTCTGGTTTTTCAATCCGCATAGCTTCTGGAAGAGGTGTCGTCGCGACTTTTCCTCCATCTGGTAATTCTTTTGGATAATCAAGTTTTGATGGCGCCTCAATAGCAGCAATATCATCAGGGTTACCAGGCGCTGCTTCTTTTTCTGCCTTTTTAGGCATTGAAGTTATATCTTCAGCACTACAGGCACTTACTAACAAACCTCCACCCAATAGAAGGCATATCACCATAAAGAATCTCTGCCACTGCATTTGAATAACTCCCTCAAGATTTTCTGTAAAATGATGGTAAAATAAAAACAGGCCATAAACCAAACCACACTATAGCCCCATAGTTAACCTGTAAAAAGTGAAATTAATTTGTCACCACCGCTTTCTATTAAAAAAACATACAAATAAAAAAAGCCCGGCTCTTTTCAAAGCCAGACTTCATGTAACTCATTAATAATACTCGAATTTCAAGACATACTATTGAATTTCAAGCGCACCAAGTACCGGGCCAGACGCCCCAACTTGAGCTAAAAATATGCAATGTTTGCCATCCTTAGGCATAATCTTGTCTCTTGCAACTGTCAGATCAACACCGCCTTTGCTAAAATC
>CAXIDO010000283.1:0-3971 GCA_964022745.1 uncultured Methyloligella sp.
AAATTCTTTAGCATCGGTCCGGTAAAGGTGCCGCAGCCGCAGAAAAGGTCCGCACATCGTCCTTCTTTGGGGAGTAGATTTACTACCGCTTTAATTAGTTCTGCTTCACCTGCTTCAGTTGGCTGTAAAAATGAGGCTGGAGGTAACTTTATTTCCAGAATACCGAACATGATTTTAATTGGCTCTTTTTCGACAATGACGTCACATTCATCATGAAATTTTTCGCGCCAGGAAAGGCGTGCGATTTTGGTATCTTGAATGAGATCAGCTGCCATTTGCATTACGCTTAGGTCAGGACTTCCTTTCTTGCCAACTTCACCTGTGAGGACAACATCAAAAACGCCATTTATTTTTTGGATCAAAACATCGACGACGCAACTTGCTTGCAGGCAGTCAGCTAAATGCTTTTTTAAAATGGGTTGCAGTTTCATCAGTTCAGGATCAGCGATTAAACAATTTTTAATATCGTTAATCATTTTCGAGCGTCTTTTTTTATAACCCAAAATGACTTTGTCTCTTTGTTTAAAGGCGCTGAAAGTAACCCGCCGACGACTGCCTTCACCTATGTAGATTGGCTCTAAAACTACCTTTGGCTCTAATGACTGGCGGTTTAAGGCTTCAATGATAAGCTCTTGCTTCCACTTTTTATAAAATGCCTCACTTACATGCTGAAGTGTACAGCCACCGCATACATTATAAGACGGGCAAGGTGCTTTAACTCGGTCTTTAGATGGCTCAATAATTTTTACGATTTCGCCCTGGATACCACCTTCTTTATTACGGCGTGTTTTTACTTCCAGCTTGTCACCAGGCACACTGCGGTCGACATAAATTCGGTTCGTTCGAAACTCATCTTTTTTAGAGTTTGTTTCTTTATCACTTTCGTAATACCCATCACCGCGAGGACCGAGAGCTTTTATTGTGATTTCCATATTTTTAATCTTTTTTTTGTAGCTAATTATTTTTGACCTAGGGGCTTGTTGTGTGACTAAGTTACAGCCGTATTCTTTTATTTGCTTCACTATTTCAATGTCGAAAAGAAACTTTAGGAAAATTCTATGTTTAAATCAGCAAATGTTGGCCGTTTAGATCAAATTCTTCGTATTGTTGTTGGCATTGCTCTTCTCGCAGCGCCTTATTTTTATGTATCAGATATTTGGGAAAGCCAACCTTTTTATTATGGCGCTCACATTGTTGGAGCTATTCTCATTTTGACTGCGTTTATTCGCTTTTGTCCGTTATATAGAATAGTTGGCATGAGTACATGTAGACCTTAAATTCATCAAACATTTTTGATTTTTACTTTTTTATTCGCCATATGATTGCCGAAATGATAGCCCTTTTATCAATTGATTTCTTTCACATGTAAAGGGTTTGACTTTTTATGGATTCTGTCTCTCAATTTGTTCTGGGTTCAACTGTTGCTGCTGTGCTGCTTGGTCCAAAACTTGGCCTGCGTGCTGTTGCTTTGGGCGGGGTGGTTGCAACCTTGCCTGACCTGGATTCATTTCTCCCGTTTGATAATGCACTTGATTCTGTCACCTATCACCGTGGATTTAGTCATTCCTTGTTTGTGCAAACTGCTGTTAGCCCCTTCATTGCAGCTTTTGCGAACTTTATTTTTAAAAGTAAGCAAATTTCATATTCATTCATGCTGCTTACGGTTTGGTTATGTTTAATCACTCATAGTTTGCTTGATTCATTAACAACCTACGGGACGCAAATTTTTTGGCCACTAGACGTTGGCTCTCCTATAGCCTTTCCTAGTGTTTTTATCATTGACCCTATTTACACGCTTACACTTCTGATTGGTGTGATTGGATTTTTATTTCTTATTCGCAAAAAACAAGCTTCAGCACAAAAATTGGTTCAAATCTGTTTAGCGCTTAGTAGCTTTTATCTCTTCCTTGGAATGAGTGCTCATTTATATGTGAAAAGCAAAGCTTCTGAGCATCCGCAATTAGCTGGTAAACGTATTCATGTTCAACCAACGCCTTTTAATATTCTCTACTGGCAAGTTTTAGCCGTTGACGATAGGAAATTTTATACCGCGGCAACCAGTGTCTTAAGTGGCTGTAGTGACCTCGATTTAAAATCATATCCACGATTAACTAAGCTTCCTGATCACTTTGCTAAGCAGGAGTTGCAGAGCTCAGTGAAACGGTTTGAATGGTTTACAAACGGGTTTTATACATATCAAAACAGTGATCAGGGTTTTAAAATTTCAGACCTGCGCATTGGCTTTGCCCCTTTTTATCCTTTTTCATATGTATTTGGAAAGGTGACAAATTCTGGTTTTATTCCACATCCCCCCAAGCGTTTTAGAGGACCAAAGCGTGACCTGTCATCACTTACAAACCTTTACAAACTTGCTTCGCTTACTCCAAAGGGATGTTGGTAATTTCGACTATCTAAAAAGTCGTCTTATGGCAAAGACGAAACCGGCTAAGGCCAGCAATAGAGGAAAGCCAGTATAGATGGACATTAAAGTGACGGTGAAGCCGAATTCATAAATCGTTCTGATGAAAGGGGTCGTACATGCTATAACGCCCCCGGATTTATTCTGGCATAGGTCTAAGATAAACGGGAAAAATAAAGCTGCAGCTCCAACGCTCACTAAAAAGAGTGATGCATAAGAAAGACCTTTAAAAATGGTCCAGAGAAGATTTTTTATCGACATGTTTCTACCTGCCTTCACCATCTCAAAAATTGAGATGGTGAACATTTAAGGACAAATTCTAAAATGTGTCAAAGCATGCTCATTTTTTTGATGTTGAAGGGCGACTAACCGACAAGCTTCTAGTCAACCAATTCTTCTTCTTTATCGGCTCCTAAAAACCCGCCAGACTGACGTTCCCAGAGTTTTGCGTAAACTCCGTTTTCTTTTTTAATTAACTCATCATGGCTTCCATCTTCGATAATTTTTCCTTGATCCATAATAATTAACCTGTCCATTTCAGCGATTGTTGACAAGCGGTGAGCAATGGCGATGACTGTTTTTTCTTGCATCATATTTGTAAGCTGGCGTTGGATCATTGCTTCTACTTCAGAATCAAGAGCTGATGTTGCTTCATCTAAAATTAAGATTGGAGCATTTTTTAATAACACTCTTGCGATCGCGATCCGTTGGCGTTGGCCGCCAGATAGTTTTACGCCTCTATCACCCACGAGCGTATCAAAACCTGTGCCACCTTTACCATCAGAGAGACCTTTGATAAATTCCAGAGCTTCGGCCTTTTTAGCCGCGTTGATCATATCTTCATGTGTCGCTTCTTTCGTTCCATAAGTTAGGTTATCCCTGATGGAGCGATGAAGCAGTGATGTGTCTTGTGTCACCATTCCTATTTGGCGGCGCAGGCTTTGCTGGCTGCAGTCAGCAATGTCTTGGTTATCAATGGTAATTTTGCCGCTTTTTAAATCATAGAGACGTAAGACCAGATTGACCAAGGTTGATTTACCCGCACCAGAGCGGCCCACTAATCCGACTTTTTGTCCTGGCTCAATTGTTAAATCAAGATCTTTAATAATAGCTAAGTTTTTATCATCATCTGATGCCTGGTAATCTCCGTAATCAAAGCCAACATTTTTAAACTCAATTTTACCTTCTGTAACTTGCAACTCTTTGGCATCTAAATCATCAGTCACCGTAAGTGGTTTGGAGATGGTTTCCATTCCTTCTTCTACAGTGCCTGTGTTTTCAAACACACCATTTGCGATTTCCATCATCCAGGTGGCCATGTTTTTCAATTGCAATGTGAGAGGCAAGACCATTGCAACTTCACCAATTGTTATGATGGCGTTCTGCCAAAGATAAATGGTCAAGGTACCGACACCAACTAGGAGTGCACCATTGATTATAAAAAGAGACATCCACATAGATGTAAAAAATCTGAATAAATTTTGAATTTCTTTGGTGTGCTCTTCTATACCAGTGGCAACAAACTTGTCTTCAAAATCATTCCCAGCGAAAA
>CAXIDO010000284.1:0-3955 GCA_964022745.1 uncultured Methyloligella sp.
CGCCTTCTTCAGCCAGATAAGTCAGCTGAACTTTTGGGTCACGTTCATCACTAACAAGAAGCCCTAGTAGATCGCCATTCTTTTTCCGATCACGTATATGAAACGTCATTTGCCCGGTTGGACTGGAAAACTTACCAGCCTGTAAGACATGCGTGATCAAATCAGCGCGAACCTGGGTAATATAAGCTCTCAATTTCTGCAAGCTAGCTGGTTGTATAAATAGATTACTGGCCAATACAACAAAACTCACAATAAGCCCCAAAGCAATATAAGGCATAATAAAGCGCCAAACTGTGGCGCCACTGGCCGTCATAATGATGAGCTCACTATCCAGATTAAGCTTATTTAGAGAATATAGACATGAAATTAAAAAAGCGATGGGTGCAACAATCGCCATAGCCTGAGGCATCGCCAAAGTTGTCATTTTAATAAAAAGAAAAAAACCTCCCGACAATCCCTCGAGCTGTTTTAAAGATGTGGCAATCCATACAATCGCGCTCAACGACCCTACAATCATTATAAGGGCATTTGAAACTTGCATAAAAACGTAGCGACTGAATAAATCCATAAGAAAATCTACAATTTCTAACTCATAAACAACAAGACAGGATCAATGTCATAAACTAAAAGACATGACAAAATTAAAGACAACCTCAAATACCATGTCATATCTCAGAGAAAGCCAAATTCACAAAAACACAAATACAGACACATTGAAAGAAATTCATATCAATTCCCACAACACAATCTTTGATCTAAACACCTAAAAACCCAACAAGGCTAAATTGAGACTGGCTATCCATTCAAATTTTAAGTTGAACAGAAAAACCTAAGGCGGCCCCATAAGAGCAGGAGATGTGATAAAGCTTGATAACAATTCATTCATAGTGGCCAAGAGAAGGGCTTTAAAATTTAACTTAAAATCATTAAATAATATCATCCACGCATTTGAAGCTCCTTGAGCTTCAAATGCGAACAGTTTAACCTACAGGGAACACTGACCAGAGCACAGCTAAGATTGAATTATGCGTAAACAACACTCGGTCGATAAGGAGCAACACAACCATCAAAAAAGTTATACGCCAATATAAATAACTAAAGCATTCAATCGTTTCCATTTGAATGAGTTTTGCTCTAGAGTTGCAACCCAAACAAAAATCTAAAATGAAACTAGTACATATCAGTTTTTAAAAGAGGCTATGAATGAACAAAACCGCAAAAATAAATTTTGAAAAAATAAGCATGCCAAATTCAGGCACCATTGTTCTGTTTACGACAAAATCAAACAAGCTCTCAGACCTTGCAAAAGAGCTAGACACAAACAACAACAAGTTCATTACGAAAGCCATTAAAGCCGCTGATTTCAAAAGTGCTAAGTCTTCAATCCTTGAAATTATCTCACCAACAATCACAGATCCAAAATCTGCCAACTATGATCGCGTAATCCTTGTTGGATTAGGTGAAAACAAAGATCTAACAAAAGTTGATTGGCGTCATCTTGGCGGGACAATTGGTGGGCACTTGCTGTCTAAAAACATTGAGAGCGCAACCCTGATCTCAGAAACGGAAGAAGACGCCGAGCTAATTGCAAATCTCGCTTTTGGCCTCACATTGCGTCAATACAAATTTGATAAATACAAAACCTCAAAAGCAAAAGATGATGGTGAAAAAGAGAGTGATCTGCAAAAAGTTTCAATTCAGTCAAGTGATGCGTCAGCTGCCAAAAAACATTTCACAAACAACTTAAGCCCCATTCAACACGGCGTTTTCGCAGCCCGCGACCTAGTCAACGAACCAGCCAATATTCTGGGTCCCAATGAATATGCAAAACGTATAAAAGCGTTATCAAGCTTAGGGTTAGAAATTAAGATATTAACAGACAAAGAGCTAAAAGCTGAGAAAATGCACGCTCTATTAGGTGTCGGTGAAGGAAGCCGTCAAGGCTCATATCTTGCCATCATGCAGTGGAAGGGTGGACCAAAATCAGAAAAGCCCGTTGCAATCGTCGGCAAAGGCGTCACCTTTGATACAGGTGGTATATCCATCAAAGGCGCTGGTGGCATGGAAGATATGAAAGGCGACATGGGCGGCTCAGCAACTGTTGTTGGCCTAATGCAAACACTCGCCAAAAGAAAAGCCAAGGTCAATGCCATTGGCGTAGTTGGTTTGGTTGAAAACATGCCAGACGGACAAGCCACGAGACCAGGTGATATTCTAACATCCAAATCGGGACAAACCATTGAAGTCATCAACACAGATGCTGAAGGTCGCCTCGTACTGGCAGATGCTCTTTGGTACACTCAAGAAAAATTCAGCCCCAAATACATGATCAACTTAGCCACATTAACCGGTGCAATCATGGTGGCGTTAGGCAAAGAATATGCCGGGCTCTTCTCAAATAATGACAAGCTTGCAGACATGTTAGTAGCTTCAGGCAAAGATACAGGCGAGCAAGTCTGGCGGATGCCGTTAGGTGAAATTGGTTCATCATATGACAAACTCATCAACAGTACTTTTGCTGATATGAAAAACACAGGCGGCAGATGGGGAGGGGCCATTACAGCTGCTCAATTCTTGCAACGATACGTAAATGAGACCCCATGGGCCCATATTGATATCGCTGGTGTTGCCATGGCTTCAAACAAAACGCCAATAAGCCAAAGCTGGGGCTCTGGTTACGGTGTTGATTTGCTCAACAACTGGATCTCAGAAAACTTTGAAAAGTAAGGTCGTTTAAAAAAGTACGTAAAAATTTTAAAAGCCATCAGTTTAGTAACTGATGGCTTTTTTTATGATCTCTCATCAAAAGACATTTACAAAGAGTAAGCTAATTATCGCTGCTATTATCTCTTGGACCGTCGTTGACTTTTAATCGCAAGCCTCATCAACCGTTGAAATTTAGGACATTCAAAATGAGTGGGAGCAGAACAGGCTGCAGCATGCTTCAATCCATCGCGCAAACTTGTTAGTTGCTTAATCGTTTTATCAATTTCATCGGCTTTTCTCATGAGTTGCTGCTTGTCAATTTTGGGGCCATGTTCTGTGAAAATAGAACTAATCTCATCCAAAGAAAAACCGGCCTGACGACCAAGGGCAATAAGCGCCAAACGTTCTAAAATACTATCATCAAATACACGTCTCAAACCATTCCTACCAATGGAATGAATAAGGCCTTTCTCCTCATAAAAACGTAAAGTCGAAACGGGCAATCCCGAATGTTTTGCAACAACCCCAATATCCATAAATTACGTCTCCAATATTTCTCTTGACCTCAAGTTGACTTTAAGTTGCATACTAAAGCAATCAAAGAAACAAAGAAATTTTAAAGGCATACCCATGGACGAAAATTTTTGGCATGAACGCTGGAAAAACAATGAAATTCCATTTCATGAAAGTGAAGCAAACAAACACCTGGTCAACAATTTTGATAAGCTTCAGATCAATGCGAAAAGCCGTATCTTCATACCCCTCTGCGGCAAGACTTTAGATATCGGATGGCTCTTATCAAGAGGGTACAGAGTAGTGGGGGCAGAATTAAGCGAATTCGCTATCAATGAGTTGTTCAAGCAATTAGAAATAAATCCAATCATTAAAGATACAGGTTCGCTTAAACGTTATAGCGCCCCTAATCTTGATATCTTTGTTGGAAATATCTTTGAACTCAAAATAGAAGAAATAGGACTGGTCGACGCTATATATGATAGAGGAGCCTATGTAGCCTTACCTGAAGAAATTAGGTTCCAATATAGTCAACATATGAAAGACATAACAAAAAATGCGCCGCAGCTGCTTATAGCCTATGAGTACAATCAAGATCTAATGAAAGGACCACCATTTTCAATACCACCAACAGAGTTAGATATTAATTATAATGATACTTACAAAATAACAACCCTAACCAGCCAAGACGTCGAAGGCGGATTAAAAGGCATATGCGCAGCTAAGGAAAACGTAT
>CAXIDO010000285.1:0-3948 GCA_964022745.1 uncultured Methyloligella sp.
AACTTTCACAACAGGCACAGAACCCGCATAAGTTAAAACCACAGCCATTTGCAGCATAACTCTAAAAAAGTCGCGAATATTGTCTCCATGGTGCTCACTAAAGCTTTCAGCGCAATCTCCACCTTGCAGCAAAAAGCCTTCACCTGCAGCAACACGTCCTAAACGTGCCTTAAGGTCACGAGCTTCACCTGCAAAAACCAAAGGAGGAAATGAACCAAGAGTTTGCTCAACTTCTTTAAGTTCATCCATATTTGGATAATCAGGTACTTGCACAATTGGCTTAGAACGCCAGCTATTTGGGCTCCATTTTTGGCTAGAAGACTCTGCCATAACAATAATCACTCCCACAAAAAATAGGTGTCAAAACAAACAATCAACCATTTGATCGATTTCTTAATATAAAAACGCATAATCTAGAGACGCATATAAGACCTTTTAGAGAAAGGTAAAAGGCCTCTATTTATGCGAATATATAATTTTAAGGGAAACCCCTCATTAAAGAAAGGGTTTATAGGCCATTTGGCAGCAATTTACCAATCCAAAATAAGAAAAAAGCCTTTTTTTGAGATGAGGCCCTAAGCTTATAAAGCCGCCATCATCCCACCATCAACCGTAATCCCTGATCCGGTCATATATGAGGCATCATCAGAAGCTAAGAACAGTGCAGCTTTCGCAATCTCTTCTGGTTCCCCAAAACGCCCCATTGGCGTACGCGCTAAAATTTGCTCTTTCACAAACGGGTTCCGCACAAAACGGCTCGTCAAATTCGTTGCAACAAACCCAGGGCAAAGGTAATTCACTCTGATGGCGTAAGGCGCATACTCAACAGCAAGCCCGCGAGAAAGCGACGCCATCGCGGCTTTAGTCGCCGAATAAGCACTCATTTGCCGCGTTGAACGCGTTCCCATAACAGAAGCCAGATTAACAATCGCAGCATTCTCTGAAGCCCGAAGCAAATCCAGGCCATCACGTGCAAAACGAGCACCACCGACCAGGTTCACCTGTAAAACCAGGTTCCATTCCTCATCAGTCATATGGCGCAAATCAGTGCGCACATTCATGCCAGCATTATTAACGATAATATCCAGCTTACCTGAATGATCCGTAATTTGCTGAATGGCAGCCTTAACAGAAGGTCCATCAGTTACATCTGCAATAACTTCAAGAGCTTGACCACCTGAATTTTTAATTTGCCCTGCAACATCTTGAGCTTTTTCAGGGTCTATATCAATCACATAGACAAAGGCTCCTTCAGAGGCAAACTCGCGGGCAATCGACGCCCCAATGCCAGATCCAGCACCAGTAACCAACGCATAACGATCATTAAAACGGTTCATAATCACTCTCATATATAGATAAATTTCAGGCTGTTTTACGCCCAAAGGACTAAATAGGCCAGCTTTTTTCAAAGCCAGCCTACTAACATACAAATAAGATGAGGGACATTTTACCAATAGTGGTTAAGAAATATTATTAACCCTCACAGAAACTAGGTTGCCCAGAACACTAAGGCAGAACACTAAGGCCGAGAATATGACTTCTCTTTCATAGTCACCAACTCTTCAGCAGCGGACGGATGCAAGGCAACCGTCGCATCAAAATCAGCCTTCGTGGCACCCATTTTCAAGGCAATACCCAGCGCTTGCGTCATTTCACCAGAGTCAGGCCCTAAAATGTGCACACCAAGCACCTTCTGGCTTGCCTGATCGACAATAATCTTCATCAAGGTCCGCTCAACCCGGCTGGAAATCGTATTTCGCATTGGATTAAATTGACTTTTATAAACATCAATCGCTCCAACCTGCTCAAGCGCTTGTTCCTCAGTTAAACCATCAGTACCAACTTCTGGCTGTGAAAACACAGCCGTCGGAATTTGACTATGGTCAACTTTGGTTGGGTTATCATTGAAAACCGTCTCAACAAAAGCAGCACCTTCTCGAATGGCAATCGGAGTTAAGTTAACCCGATCCGTCACATCACCAACTGCATAGATAGAAGGGCAAGAGCTTTGAGAAAATTCATCAACTTCAATTTTGCCATTTCGCCCAAATGCTACACCAGCCGTTTCAAGTCCAAGCCCTTCAGTTAATGGCACACGTCCTGTTGCAAACATAACTAGGCCAGTCTCAAGTGAAGACCCATCTTCAAAATGAAGACGCAAACCATCATCTGTTTTTTCAATTTTTTTAGGTGAAGCGTTTAAGCGCACATCAACACCGCGCGTCTCCATTGCTTCGGTTAATCCAGCCCGTACATCTTCATCAAAGCCGCGCAACACCGAAGGTCCTCGATAAGCAAGAGTTGTCTCAGAGCCAAGTCCATTAAAAATAGAAGCAAACTCAACAGCAATATACCCACCACCAATCACTGTTACATGTGATGGCAAAGCCTCTAAATCAAAGGCCTCATTTGAAGTAATACCAAAATCAGCTCCTTCAATTTCAGGTTTAAAAGGAGTGCCACCAACAGCAATAAGAATGGTTTTGGCAGTGATAGTGCGCCCTTCATTCACAAGCTTGACTTCATTGGGCCCAGTTACAACAGCTCTGTCTTCATAGGCTGTGACACCAGCTTTGCCTAAGTTTGCAAGATAAATCTGGCTAAGGCGGCTAATCTCGGCGTCTTTAGCAGCTCTGAGCTTCGTCCAATCAAAGCCAGAAGGTTCCACATCCCAGCCAAAGCCGCGTGCATCTTCAAATTCACCAGCGAAACGAGAAGCATACACAAACAGTTTTTTCGGCACGCAGCCACGGATCACACAAGTCCCGCCATAGCGATATTCTTCGGCTACAGCCACCCTGGCACCACCTTGCGAAGCCAAGCGCGCTGCGCGAACACCGCCAGAACCACCACCAATTACAAATAAATCATAGTCAAAGGATTGCTCAGTCGTCATCTAGTCTCTTTCCTTTTAAGCGCCTCTAGCACACCTCATTAAACAATCTCGTCTTCATCATCTTCAAACGGCGCTTCATAAACGGTCACACCATCAGCACCGCCAACAATCGCTCGTTCGGCTATGCCAAGAAACAAACCAGATTCGATAACACCAGGAATTAAGGAAAGGCAATCAGCCAATTCTTCCGGGTCAGGAATAACATCAAAATGACAATCAATAATATAATGACCACCATCCGTTTTAAAGAATTCACCCTCAGGTGTCTCTCTAACTTGCAAGTCTTGCTTAAGGTCAAGTTCGGCACAAAGAACAGAAATCATTTCAAAGGTCGAACGCAGACCAAAACCATCAACTTCAACCGGCAAAGGAAAAGCACCTAATCTGTCTACAACTTTACTTTCATCAGCGATGATAATTAATCGCTCAGAAGCCATCGCGACAATTTTTTCACGTAAATGAGCACCGCCGCCACCTTTAATAAGGCGTAGCTCCTGATCAAGCTCATCAGCTCCATCAATGGTCACATCAAGAAACGGCTCTTCATCGAGCGTTGCTAATTGAATGCCTAAATTCGCAGCCCGAATTTCACTCGCTCTGGACGTTGGAACACAAACCACATCAAGTCCGTCTTTCACTCGCTCACCAAGCAAGTCAATAAAAATAGCAGCTGTTGAGCCAGTACCTAAGCCCACTTTCATACCATCTTCAATAAGTTCAAGCGCCGCTTTTGCAGCATTTAATTTATAATCGTCAGAAGCCATACCACATCTCCAAATAAAAGCTCGGCCACACAATACTCCACCAGAAAGTGCATTTACGCTGCACAATGTCACTTGTTCGCACGCATTGCCAGTAATAATTTAAGCCGTAACTAAAGAATTACAACCAAAACGAAAGTCCTGATATAAAGGGTTAATCACAAAAGAAATTTTAAGGCCTGAGATTAGCCATAAGCCCTGTAATGATGACCAATACCAACGCCAACACGCCGTATCAAATCATAACTTTCAACCATAGGGTCAATCAAATGGTCATTTAACTCCTCAAAA
>CAXIDO010000286.1:0-3941 GCA_964022745.1 uncultured Methyloligella sp.
CACCATATTTAAATCTTGGCCCCTGATCTGATGTGCGAATACGAATTCGCTTGGGTGTTTTATTTTCAGCTCTTTTGGATAAGGAAATGAGCTTGCCGGTGTATCTGATACGATTTTTTTGTAGAGGCTCATTCTCCTCGACCATCATTACAACATCGAATGACTTTAGAGTTTGACTTAAAAGGTGAGTGGAGGCTGTGTGAGTTCTATAGAGTGCCAAGCTATAACCGATGCTTATAATTAAAGCAGCGAGAATTAGATTATTAAGATATCTGTAGTTACGGGTTAGGGCCACGCAACATAATAATATGACAAGGAGAAGAGCGCAGACTTTTGAGCTTCCCTCTCCTGGTAAATTAAAATAAAGACCTATGCCAGTTGCGATACATAGTAGTGAGATTGGATTATTGTTTTTTATAACAGGTGTTTGCTTTTTTTGTCCGCTATATAGGTTTTGCGTGTTTTGATTGAAAGAAGAATTGTTTTTTTGAGGCAATAACGATTTAAATGACAGATGGTTTTTCAAAAAGTTTTGACGTTTTTGCTCCCCTGCCATTTTGACTTCCCTGTCATATTTGATTTTTATTTATACTCTTTTGAAATTCGAATTTAAGTAAGCTTATTCAACTGAGCAATATTTCATCTAAAATTCTATCAGAATTGAAGAATTTTGACCTTAGTTTTTATCCGGGTATTTCCCGCTATGCGCTTGGCTACAGCTATGTTATGACCTCTTTTAATAGTTTCCCATACATTCTTTTCGATTACGTATTAGACACTCTCAGGAATATAAAATGTCTCAGCCTATCATCACTCGTTTTGCTCCAAGTCCAACCGGTTATTTACATATTGGCGGGGCGCGTACAGCACTTTTTAATTGGGCTTTTGCTAAGTCTCAGGGTGGTCAATTTTTATTACGCATTGAAGATACTGACAAGGCGCGTTCAACATCAGACGCGATTGAAGCTATTTTAAAAGGTATGGACTGGCTTGGATTAAAAGCTGATGCGGATCCGGTCTTTCAATCAAAACAACAAGAACGCCATATCGAGGTTGCAACACAATTATTAGCAAGTGGTCATGCTTACCGTTCTTTTGCAACAGATGAAGAAATTGAAAAGATCCGCAACAAAGCCCGGGCGGACGGCGTTGCAGCTCGCTATCCGGGACGGAACGAACCTATAGCTGATGAATATCTAGATCGCTCTGTACTTCGGTTTAAAGCGCCGATTGAGGGAGAGACAAAAATAACGGATCAAGTGCAAGGTGATGTTATTATTCGCAATGATCAACTTGATGATTTGGTTTTGCTACGCTCTGACGGATCTCCAACTTATATGCTTGCTGTCGTTGTTGATGATCATGATATGGGAATAACACATGTTATTCGCGGTGATGACCATCTGACGAATTGCGCAAAGCAAATACAAATTTACAATGCTCTTGAATGGGATTTACCTATTTTTGCTCATATCCCGCTTATTCACGGAAGTGACGGGGCCAAACTTTCAAAACGTCATGGTGCTCTTGGGGCTGAAGCTTATAAAGCGATGGGGTATTTGCCTGAAGGAATGAGAAATTACTTGGCAAAGCTTGGATGGAGCCACGGTGATGATGAAATTATTCCCACAGATAAGCTTATTGAATGGTTTGATTTAGGTGGCATTAATAAAGCGCCTGCTCGGTTTGATATGGCAAAGTTAGATCATTTTAATGGTCATTATGTTTCGACAAGTTCTGATGAGGAGCTTTTATCAGCCCTTAAATCACTTATTGACGATAATGTATTTACGCCGGAACTTTCCTATTCTTCTGACCTTATAGATCTGGATGTGATCTCTTCTAATCTATCTTTTTTAAAAGAGCGGTCAAAAACATTAATTGAATTGTTAGAAACGGCGGCTTACCTGTTTAAATCTCTTCCACTTGAGATGGATGCAAAGGCTGAAAAAGCTCTTGGCAAAGATGGCGTGACCGAGATTCTAAATGGCCTTTTCTCAAAATTCTCTGATCTACCGCAATGGAATCGCGATGAAATTGAAGTATTATTAAAAGATTATGCAAGTGAAAATGATCTAAAGTTTGGAAAAATTGCGCCACCACTTCGTTCTGCACTTACTGGATCGATGGTTTCGCCTGGTATTTATGATGTCATACACAGTTTAGGGCGTGATGAGGTCTTAAAACGGCTTAAAGAGGTTATTAAGGCCTAAAGTTGTAGAAAAACTTGCCAAATTGCGTTCTAGGACTTATTAAGAGGGCATCGAAAGCAGATTTACACAATCTGTTTTATATACATATTTCAATGAATGCGCCTATTCTGAACCGTCAAAGAGCTAAAATTCGTATTTTTTTCATTTTTATGAATTATAAAGCGGGCTTATAGCATTTTAAAATTCTTTATGTTAGGTCTTACGTCAACTGCGTCATAGGGACGCGGTGTACTGACATTCGGCGCGATAAATAAAAGGGTATGTTTATGACTACTGTTCAAACTTCTACTAATGGTGACCAGCTTAATCAGGATAGCGATAAGTCCAATCTTATAGTTGAAGGGAAAACACTCGACTTACCGCTTTACAAGGGCTCTATTGGCCCAACTGTAATGGATATCAGCCGTTTGTATGCTCAAAGTGACATGTTCACTTATGACCCAGGTTTCACTTCTACAGCGTCTTGTGAAAGTAAAATCACCTACATCGATGGTGATAAAGGTGTTTTATTGCATCGTGGTTATCCAATTGATCAACTTGCTGAGCAAGGTTCATTTCTAGAAACTTGCTATTTGTTGCTCTATGGAGATCTACCACAAGCTGAACAGTATGAAGATTTTAAGCATCGCATCACTTATCACACGATGTTGCATGAACAAATCCACACATTCTACAAAGGTTTCCGCCGGGATGCGCACCCAATGGCAATTATGGTAGGTGTTGTTGGCGCTCTTTCAGCGTTTTATCACGACTCAACAGACATTAATGATCCAACACAACGTAATATTGCCAGCTTGCGCATGATTGCTAAAATGCCAACAATTGCAGCAATGGCTTACAAATATTCTATTGGGCAACCATTTGTGACACCGCGTAATGATTTAGATTATTCAGCTAATTTCTTAAACATGTGCTTCAGCGTTCCAGCTGAAGATTACAAAGTTGACCCCGTACTTGCTCGTGCAATGGATCGTATCTTTATTCTTCATGCTGACCATGAGCAGAATGCATCTACTTCAACTGTACGGTTAGCTGGTTCTTCTGGAGCGAACCCATTTGCTTGTATTGCTGCTGGTATTGCTTGTCTTTGGGGACCATCTCATGGTGGTGCTAACGAAGCAGCATTAACAATGCTTGAAGAAATCGGCTCAGTTGATCGTATTCCAGAATATATTCGTCGTGCGAAAGATAAGAGTGATCCTTTCCGTCTTATGGGCTTTGGTCACCGGGTTTATAAAAACTATGACCCTCGCGCGACTGTTATGCAAAAGACATGTCATGAAGTGTTGGATACGCTTGGTCTTAAAGATGAGCCTTTGCTGCAAGTTGCTATGGAACTTGAACGTATTGCTCGTGAAGACCCTTATTTTGTTGAGAAGAAACTTTATCCAAATATTGATTTCTATTCAGGTATTACACTTCGTGCATTAGGTTTCCCACCTGAGATGTTTACAGTGTTGTTTGCACTTGCACGTACAGTTGGTTGGATTGCTCAATGGAGAGAAATGATTGAAGATCCACAACAACGTATTGGTCGCCCTCGTCAGCTATATACTGGCCCGACATTGCGTGATTATGTACCGACTTCAAATCGCTAAGCGACTGAAAAACTAATTTAAAAAGCCACTCTCTAAAAATTTAGAGAGTGGCTTTTTTATTTCTTATTTTTATAGATTGTTTCAATGGTTTGCTTGGCTGCTGCGATTGATGGTCTTGGGCCAGCTTCAA
>CAXIDO010000287.1:0-3914 GCA_964022745.1 uncultured Methyloligella sp.
CTGGTTCCATTTTTCATATTCTTTGCCGCGGTAAGCAGCTTCATCTAGCTTATAGCGTTGGATCATCGTGCCCATGGCGCCATCGATGATGAGGATGCGCTCACTTGCTGCGGTTTTAAATTGCTCTGTTCTATTTACTGACATTTTGAGTTCCTGATTATTCGCTGTCGCAGCGTTCGCTATATCTATCTACCAAATAGTCTTTTTTGTCTCTGGTTAATAGGGTGAATTTCATTAATTCCTCCATCACATCTACAACACGGTTATAGAGTGGTGATGGTTTCATGCGGCCGGTTTCGTGTGTAGGCACTGGGCACAGATGATTGATTGGGGATGACCAGCATGCGCATCCAGCGCCCTAAAATCCGCATATTATTAACAGTGTTAAATGATTGAGATCCACCTGCCACTTGTAAAAGAGCTAATGTGCGTCCTTGCGTTGGGCGAACAGAGCCGAATGAAAGAGGGATATGGTCAATCTGTGTTTTGAAAACGGCTGACATGGAGCCATGTCGTTCTGGTGATGACCAGACGTGACCATCTGCCCATAGGGCGAGGTCTATTAGCTCTTTGATTTTTGGGTGTGTGTTCGCTTCGCCGCCGATTTTATAACCCTCTTGAGGCATGGGGAGATCTCTTGGATCAAAGAATTTTACTTCAGCGCCGAGTTTTATCAGAATTCTTGCAGCTTCTTCAGCTAAAAAACGGCTGTAGGACACTTCTCTTAAAGAGCCATAGATAATTAAAAACTTGGGTTTTACCTTCGGGACATCTTCAGGCATGCCTAATATTTCATGATTAGGTTTATCAAAATAATCTTCTTTTAAATTTGGTAACGTTGGATCTGTATAGATGGCGTTGCCAGAATATAATAGATCTTTTTGCTTTTCTGTTAGCACGTTCTTGGTTCCAATTTTAATTGTGTTTTTTTAGTTGCGCTTCAGGTTACCCACTAACAACCGTTCTGTTTTAGTTGCGCTTTAGGTTGCCCATTAACAACCGCGCTGTTTTATTTATGCTGTTTGTGGTCTAAAGCCAAGCATGTGGCAGATGGCATAGACGAGGTCTGCTCTGTTCAAGGTATAGAAATGGAGGTCTGAAACTTCATTGTCTAAAAGATCAAGGACTTGTTCAACAGCGATTGCTGCAGAGACAAGTCTTGCTGTTTTTGGATCATCATCCAGCCCTTCAAATCGTTTTGCAATCCAGCTTGGAATTGTTGCGCCAGAACTGGCTGCAAATTTGGTCATTGTTTTGAAATTTAATATAGGAATGATGCCAGGCAGGATTGGTATGTTAATTCCTGCTGCGGCTGTTTTATCTAAAAAACGATAATAATGCTCATTGTCGAAGAAAAACTGAGTGATGGCCCTTGTCGCGCCGGCGTCAATTTTTTGTTTGAGTAATTCTATATCTGCATCGATACTTGCGCTTTCGGGGTGTTTTTCCGGATAAGCTGAGACGGTGATTTCAAAGTCGTCCGAGATTTGTTTGATGCCTTTGATGAGTTCCACGCTTCCTTCATAGCCACCAGCTGTTGGTTTGTATATTTCGCCGACGCCTTCAGCTGGATCACCGCGCAACGCTACGATATGATTTACACCAGCGTCTTTATATGAACGGATGACTTCATTCACTTCTTCTTTCGTTGCTGAAACGCATGTTAGGTGAGCGGCTGGTTTTAAGTTTGTTTCACTTACTATTCTTGCGACTGTCGCGTGGGTGCGTTCTCTGGTTGAACCGCCAGCGCCATAAGTAACAGAGACGAAGCTTGGATTTAATGGGGCCAAGCGTTTGATTGACTCCCATAAAGTTTGTTCCATTTTTTCCGTTTTTGGAGGAAAAAATTCATAAGAGATATTCAGGGTCTCTGGTGCAACCTTTAAGCTTTTTCGATTTCCGAAACTCATAAATTTTTCCTTTATTTACCTGCGAGCCATAAAGACACACTTAATGAGCCAGTATTATTGATTTTCTCATCACAGGTTTTATTTTTTGAATTGATGTTGGGGAGACATTTAAAATTGAGGGTTTTTAGGCCAGCATTTTTCAGCCACCCCCATAGTTGATTTTCTTCAAAACCTAATCTTTGATGTGCGAAGTCAGTTCTTAATTGTTCTTGTGTGTGTGGGGCGAAGTCGACAATGAGTAACCGTCCACCAGGTGCAAGAAGGCGAGCTGCTTCTTTGCAGAGTTGTTTTGGGTCTTCCAAAAAATGTAATATTTGGTGAATGATTATTGTGTCTGCCAGAGAATCTTTAAAATCTAGCTTATTGATATCCCCATGACGCAGTTCGCATGACTGTAAGTTCAAACGATCCAATCTGGCTCTGGCGTGACGTAGCATTTCATGATTGATGTCGACACCAATGCCTTTTTTAAATTGAGATGAAAAAAGCTCTAAAATGCGTCCTGTACCTGTGCCAAGATCAAGTAATAAATCAATTGGATTTGAGCCAATCAGATTTTTCATTTCTGCTTCGACGATTTCTTCTTTGATATATAGGCTGCGGATGCGGTCCCAATCTTTTGCGTGGGTTTTAAAATATGATTGGGCTTCTTTTGCGCGCTGAGCTTTGACTTTTTCGGCTTGAGCTTGATCAGCTTTGAATTGCTCATCGTTTAAATCGGCCGTTTTTAAAATGTCCTGGACGAGTTCGCCGTAAATATTGCCTCTGGCGAGACGATAATAAACCCAAGACCCTTCCTGGAAACGCTCTATCAACTTGGCTTCAGTGAGCAATTTTAAATGGCGACTGAGACGCGGTTGGCTTTGATTTAGTATGTGTGTGAGATCTTTTACGTTGTGTTCTGAAATGTTCAACAACACAAGCAAGCGCAAGCGGGTGTCATCGCCTGCGGCTTTGAGCGCGCTTAAGAGCTCAGCCTTGCTAATTGTTGTTGTTAAACCTGTCACAACCTTGTGTCTCCGCTATGTGAAGAGGGATCTCAGTTCGTTTGATGGTAAGATATAAAGAAAACTTTATATGTCAATAGAAAAGAATGTATGAGGTCTGAGAAATGGAAGTGACTTTTAGCTAAGCTGCTCGACTAAAACGCCATTTTTGAAAGCGTCTCTAGGGGCGATTGTTCCTTGGAAAAACATGGCTAGTTGTAGGCTTTCTGCAATTCTCTCAGCACGGTCTATAAAATGAAGGCCGATGTCGACACCGCAAACCTCAATGGCAGTTTCTCTAAAGAGAGCGAGCCAGATTTTAAAATGATCTGGTTTTACACCTTGAAGAGCAACGTGTTTTGGTACCGGTTTTCCTTTATAAGCGCCTGTTTTCAAAGCCACAGAGCCCCAGAATGTGCACATGCGCTCTAAATGTTCTGGCCAGTTATCCTTTATTGCATCATTGAATATAGGGCCCAAGGTTTCATTTGTTTGTATTTTTTCATAAAACTTGTGAACTAACTCATTTATGAGGGGTTGAGTTATTTCTTCATGTAACGGATCTCTAGGACCTCTTGGGTGTTCGTCCATTGTTTAAAATGCCTTTTAAAACTAGTCAGATTTAAATAGTGTATATTAAATGCATGTATTGTCAATATTTCTATTTCTTCACTGCTGTTTCTAGCTTTTTAAAATAATGCCAGGTACCGTCTTTTCCTATTTTTGCTTCATAATAGGTGTAAACGCCGGTTTCTAGCATTTGGGTTGCTTGTTTTGGGCCTACCAGACGGAATAGATCAATTTGCTGTTGTTTGGTTAGTTTTTTTAAGGGCACTTTTGCAAGATAAGGCCATATGAAATCTCCGTTTTTATTTTTCACTGGAGGGAGACTAAAGACCTCTGCAATTGCTGCCATGATATCTCTTGCTGATCCATCGACAGAGACTTTTTTCCAATAATCTAAAGGATCGCTGATATGTTCATTGGTTAAAACTGGGGCCAGTTCGTTTGATTCAAA
>CAXIDO010000288.1:0-3912 GCA_964022745.1 uncultured Methyloligella sp.
AAAAGCCAAATCCGCCGGCATATATTTAAATTGCCGCATCGATACCCTCCAAAAAACGATATTAAGATATGAATTTAATTATATTATTGCTCTCTGTAGCGGGAACAAAGTTTGAAGCCATCACATCATCTTCAAGAAAAATCTCTTCATAACATCCAAATCCATTAAACCCAGAAGCCATCACACCACCATAGGCCCCTGTTTTATGAATTTCGAGATAATCACCTTCTTGAACATTTGCTGGTAAGAAAAACGGCCCCTTCATATGATCCGCAGCATCGCATGTTGGTCCCCAGAGTTGAAAACCCGTTAACTCACTCGTCTCACTTCTTTTCTTGTCATGCCCACTAGTGTCATGCGCAATCAAACGCACAGGAAAAACCCAGTCACAATTAGCAGCATCATATAAAACGCCATAGCCACCATCATTAATAAAAAGCTCATTGTCCCGGCGCGCATCTACCCGAACAATCAAGCTCTCTGCCTCAGCAACAAGTGCCCGGCCAGGTTCCGCAAAAACTTCTCCGCCTTGCACCATCGGTAAAGCCTCTAAAGATTGTTCGATGTTCAACATATAAGATGAAAGATCAGCAGGGTCCCCCTCTTTATAAAAAATAGGAAAACCTCCCCCCACATTTAGCAATTCCGCCATCACACCAGCACGGCGAACCAAATCACCAGCATAACGAATAGCCTCGCCAAAGCGCTCCGCATGCATTGCCTGGCTACCAACATGAAACGTCACCCCAAGCCGCTCGCACTTTTGCCTAACTAGCTTTAACAGTTCGATAGCTTGCAGTCCTTCAGCACCGTATTTCTTACCCAAAGGCAATACAGAACCACTATCATCACAATGCAAGCGAACAAAGATTGTTAAATCCTTGGCCTGCTCGGTGACTGTAAGAATTTTTTCAAATTCATCAACATGATCAATAGAAAAACAGCGCACCCCATAATCATAATAAGCTGAACGAATGTGAGCTCGTGACTTCACCGGGTTCATATAAAAAAGATTAGCTGCAGGCACTCCATGATAAATCAGATCAACTTCCGTAAGGCTCGCCACATCAAAATTTCGCACACCATTTTGGGCAATGAGTTGAATAACATCAGGCGTCATATTTGCTTTAACAGCATAAATCAGATGGCCAGAAAAATGAGATTGAAACCACGACACCGCGCGCTCGATTGCAGAGCTACGAAAACAACGAACCGGGTCAATAGGACGACGTTGCTTTAAATATTGTTCTGCTGAAAAATAAGTGGGACGCATCAGCTAGACACTTTCTTCAAAACATGGACACAAACATCACCGTTCTGCACCTGTTCAAGCAATTCAAGACCGTCTTGCTCAGCCAAACACTGAAAATCAGCAACTGCGCCGGGGTCTGTTGTGGTCACTTCAAGCACCATTCCGCTCTCAACTGAGCGCAAAGCTTTTTGAGTTTTCAAAACCGGCAAAGGGCATAATAACCCACTCATGTCTAATTTGGTTGTATCCATAAAACCATCTCTTAAAAGAAGAGGATATTGCTCTCAAAGCTGAAAAAAAATCAAGAAAATTCTTCAGTACAATTTTAAAAACAACCAGGCCATTCTAGCTGATTAAAAATGATCTAAAAAAAACAGAAAGAAAAAACCCTCATTGATTTTTCAATCAACAAGGGTTTGTTCAAACCAACTATTTTAAATAATGACGAATTATTTCGATGCGCAAGCTTTATGCCCTGTAACCAAGTCACCATAAGCAGCTTTAAAGGCACCGGGGCCAGCTTTTGCAGCAGCTGCACCTTTAACACTTGCTTTTTTCAACAGGGCCGCACAATCAACTAAATTTTTAGCCGCCTTAGAAGCCTCATTCGTTTGAAAGTCTACAACAGCTTTTTGAATGTTCTTCATTTCTTTAAGCGCTTTGGCTGGGTTATAGGGAACTTTCCCGCTTGCCATCTGGCCAGAAATCTTCATAGATTTGTTAACCTGCTCTAGAAAAGCGCTTTGCGCTCCAGCAGCTTGCGCTGTTGCAACTCCACCAAATAGTGCCATAACAGCAAAAATTACGGTTAGCTTCTTCATCACGCTCTCCTTTATGCACTTTGCACCATTGTAATAAATATTCATCAGTAAACTACCAACTCTCAATTCTTCAAAATGCTTATAGCACCTTTTAAAACCAACAACATCAAAGACTTTAATCAAAGCTGTCAAAATAATCTAAAAGTTGCATTTATAAAAATTACGACTGTTTATCAAAAAAATACAATGATTATATCTGCTCTGCATCTAATGTTTTTTCTACCCATACCTTAAATATAAGCATCAAATATAATCTCGCAACGTTATAACCACAATACAAGCTCCTCACTGAACCAAACCTGAACGACCTATTCAGCTAAATGATTAAAATGCACAAGTGGAAATTAACTCAAATTACAACCTTTGATTGTACTTATAGATAAACTGAACTCCCTCTTTCAACTGAACTCAACAACATCTGAACAGGGGCATCAGTGAAGTTTATGCAGATGCATAAATATAAGACGGTAAGTGCTCCACACACTTGCCGTCTTAATGCTTTTTTACTGACCTTTTATTTTCTTCAGATCATTAACTGAATTGAAACCATCCCTAGTCATACTACCTATGGTAGCAAATTAAGTTAAGAGCAACCTAACAATGACACAAAATAAAGAGCGTTATTTTATAGCCTACGCCCCCTCTCCCAAATCTGAAATCTGGGCATTAGGCTCCGCATGGCTAGCGTTTAACGCAGCTACAAATAAAATACCAGAAAAGTCTTTTACTTTAGGCCTCCCCCCTGAAATTCATTTAAAAACTGTACTTCCAGCACGGAAAACAGGGTTTAATGCCATTTTAGTAGCCCCCTTTAATCTAAGAGTTGGAGTTTCTCAAGAAAATCTCTGTGAAAAACTCACAAATTTTAGTGAATCACTTAGTCCCTTTCGTACATGCCTCATGAAGGTAAAAGCGACAGGAAATAAAATTGGTATAGAACCACTCAGTCTAGACAATAACATTCAAGATTTGGCCAACATTACCGTGAGACATTTTAATCATTTTAGAGATATCCCCCCAGAAAAACCCATCAACCCCAAACTAAAAGAAGTCCTCACAGAGAGACAAATAGATAATTTAACCAAATGGGGGTACCCCTATTATTTCGAAGATTTCAAATTTATCATGCCTTTAACCGGCGCGGTCCCTTTACCGATGATTGAATTGCTAACTAAAAATCTTCAAAACATTTTTTCAAAGCAATTAAGCCAGGGCTTAAACATAGACAGCCTAACTCTTTTTAAGCAGGAAAATCACTCCAAACCGGCTAGAATGATTAGACGCTTTCCACTTCTAAAAGACGAAGTTGAAAAGAGCATACAAAAAATAGTTTCGATATAAAATTGAAGCCGCTAATGTCCCTCGAATGAGTTTAATAGGTATTCTTGCCCCTTTTTGAGCGGCCCTTCTCTCCTCCCCTCAGTGCAAAACTAGCAAGGGAGATACAGCTCACCTTTCCTAAACACTCTTATATTTGAGCAACACTTCTAACAGAAGCATAATCTCCTCCCATTGATTTTCTCAAATTTTCACCTTAGATGTACCCCATAATAAACTTGCAAAAACCGGTAATATTTAAAGCTAGAAGCTCTCCATTCAAAAGATTGCCCTTAGATCATGACAACTAATACAAATTTCAAAGCAGATGCTCATAAAAACATTCAGCACATTTTCATAAAAGATTTAGAGCTGATGGCCGTAATCGGTGTGTATGACCACGAAAAAAACAACCGCCAACGTGTTGTTGCGAACATAGACATAACCGTTCAAGAAAATCCCAATGCAGCTGATGAAATCAACGAAGTTGTTTGCTATCATAAGGTCGTGAAAAAAATTCAA
>CAXIDO010000289.1:0-3889 GCA_964022745.1 uncultured Methyloligella sp.
AAATCTCATTAAAAATTAATGCCGGTCTTTTGGTTGATTTACCACATTTGGCTCAATCTGGGGCGGATGGAATCGGACTTTATCGTACCGAATTACAGTTTATGATTGCTGCGAAATTTCCTCGTATGTCAGAGCAACGAGAAATCTATAAAGCCGTATTGGACGCAGCTGGCCACCGCCCTGTTGTGTTTCGCACACTGGACGTTGGCGGCGATAAAATTTTACCTTATATGCGGATGTCTGGTGAGCAAAACCCAGCATTAGGTTGGCGAGCTATTCGCATGACATTAGACCGGCCAGGTCTTTTTCGCACTCTTGTTCGCGCTTTATTGCAAGCTTCAGCCGGAAAAGTTTTGCGTTTGATGCTGCCGATGGTGACAGACCTTTCTGAGCTGACAAAGGCCAAAAGGCTCATAAAACTTGAGGAAGACTTTCTAGAAAAGCATGGGCATGAAGGGCCTGAACGCCTTGAAATTGGGCTTATGATTGAAGTGCCAGCCATTGTTTATCAACTCGACGAGGTTTTACCGCTTGTTGATTTCGTCTCGATTGGCAGCAATGATTTAATGCAGTTTTTATTTGCTTCTGACCGAACAAACCAGAATGTGGCAGCGCGTTATGATATGCTTCATTGTGTATTTCTGCGTGTCTTACAAAAAATTATAACGAAATCAAATGCACATAATGTGCCGGTGACGCTGTGTGGTGAAATGGCCGGTAAGCCATTAGAATCTATGGTACTTTTAGGACTTGGACTTCGTTCCATATCTATGTCACCAGCTTCTATCGGTCCTGTTAAATCGATGATCTTGTCACTTGATCTACAAGCCCTCGAAACTTTTATGATTGAAACGTTGGCGACGAAAAGCGGCTCTTTACGTGAACCTTTGCAAAGATATGCGCGGGACAAGAAAGTCAACGTTGAAGCCTTTAAACTTATTTAGATTGTCCTCATTTGAATGAATTGAGAGGCATGTCCCTATCCTTTATTTTGCCCATAACATTTCGATTTTCGTTACATTCTCATCAAGTTTCACTTTAACTTTTTCGGCTAAATACAGATGACACATGGTTAATGCATTTATACTGCCAGCGTATATATTTACCAATTTTATCAGTTTTTACTTGATATTCACGCCCAACTAAGGACATTATTGTCCAATATTACCTATATGTGTAAGGTAGTTAAGAGAAAAGCCTCTTAATTTGGTTAATTTTGTGTCCGAAGCTTTTCTATTAGTATTGCGTAAGATCGGGTGTGTATCGTGTATCGTTCTAATCATTTTGAGTCCCAAAATGTTGGGCAAGGCTTGGCTGTTGGTCAGGGTCTTTCTAGCGGGCAAGGCCCGGCTGATGATCAATCATCAGTTCAGAAACAAAAACAGCAAATGCCATTTACATCGAGTGTTCAAGCTATCGAACCAAATGGTTACAACCACCCACACCAGGCTCATCACACACAAGTGCCCCACTCACACACCCAAGTATCTCACACTAAGGCACCGCTTACTCTTGCAGCCCGTATGGAACAGCAACAATATGGAGACCAGGGACAACCATCAAACTCGGTTCCTGGACAACAAAATTTCGTTAATAATGGCCAACACTCTCTACCACCGATTGTGGAGACACCTCACATACAAAATGATCTGCGGTCTGCGGAAACGCAAGCACAAAGCAACACAAGTCTTGACCCACAAATTAGCGCTTTGTTTACAGCTATGGGCCAAGCCAGTCAGCTAAGTCATTCACAATTAGCAGCACGTTTACAAACTTCACCCAATCTTATTGCCGCTCTAGAAAACGGCTCCTTAAACGAACTCCCTAAGTGGGAAGAGATTGAGCCTGTGATTACTCGCTATGCCGAGTTTATGAATATTGATGACCGCGCTATTTTACGCCGCTTAAGAGAGCAACTCACTGAGCATTATCTAACAAATATGACGGCTGACCAGCACTCAAACATGAATGCTACAAATTCATTTCAACAAGAAACTCCACCGCCGTTGACCTCTGAACATTCTTTAAATCGCGCTTCTATTATGCCAAGCTCTGATGTGAGTTTGAAAGCTTTTGCGAGCGGCAATTTAACTACTAACGAAGCTGATAGAGACCCGTTTGGTGTTAGCAGGGACATGAGCCCTGCCAATGGCCTAAATAATCAATCACTTGAGGAACGTTTTACTGCTCTTACATCTGCAGTAACTGAGTCGCAAAATTCATCTCATATCATTGCTCAGAATCAAACTCCGGCTAATCCACTTGATACACGCTCTGCGATGGCTGGTGTAAATACCAACATACCACATCAAATGAATAGCTTTTCTCAAAACGGGCAAATGAATACCCATGGCAATCAAGCTCATACGGGAGCAATGAGACAACATGTACAGAGCCAACATTCACAGGCTCAACATGCAAATTATACAAACCCGAACTTTTTAAACACAGCTTCTCAGCAAGAAAACAGGGGACCTGTTGCCTTGGGACATTCAAAAACAAAGCCTAAAAGCAAATGGCTTAGAGTTTTCGGTAATTTTGCGCTCGTCATGATCTTGCTGGTCGGATTTATTAACTGGCAACCTAATCGTTTCTGGTCTGGCGTTGACCAATTGCCAAAACCAATATCAAAATCAATTTATACATTATTTGAGTTTGTTATGCCGGACCCACTGGCTTCGGTTTATCGCATGAATTGGGTGCATGTTGCTGACCCACGTATGAGAAAATCAGACGAATTAGCAGTTCCAACTGTTAGAAAGCTCCCACGTATTGATTTTTCCAAACTTGGTTCATTCAATAATTAGGTCTTGGATCTTTTCAAATTTGTAAATGTAGTAGACTTCGTAGCTCTTACTTATAGCTAGCTATGAGCTCTCACTTCTCATCTCACTGTAAAAGTTTACCCGTTGAGCTTGTCTTTTTTTCATTATTCATTATGGTCTAATCTGGTTTTTTAATCTGCGTGACTTTTTTGAGCTCACTTATTCAACTGTAAAAACCAAATGGAATAGCTGGACCTTCACTCGACAATAAAGTGTGCGGATATTGGCCACTCGGCAATTTACCACTCAACTATCGACTTTCGCCACTATTCCAAAACAACAAAAATTATATAAAGATAGGAGTGGAGCCCATGTCGGCTTTGCCAAAGGAAAAGCTTGAACAATTGGTTGCCCGCTGGGAGGTGGTGCAAACTGAACTCTCAACAGGCCCTTCTCAAGATATCTTTGTGAAACTCTCTCGTGAATTTTCGGATCTTGATCCTGTTGTTGCTGAAATTAAGAGTTATTTCAATACACAGGAAGAAATCGAGGATTTAAACGAAATCCTCAATGACGCTGAAGCTGATGAGGAAATGAAACTCATGGCGACAGAGGAGTTGCAAGAACTTTCCGCTAAAATTCCAGGGTTTGAGCAATCTATCCGCATTAAATTATTACCAAAAGACGAAGCAGATAGTCGCAGTGCTATTCTTGAAGTTCGGGCTGGTACTGGCGGAGATGAAGCAGCACTTTTTGCTGGTGACCTATTTCGAATGTATCAGCGCTATGCTGACCTTAAGGGTTGGAAAGTTGAAGTTATTTCATCCAATGAGTCTGCTGTAGGTGGGTACAAGGAGATAATTGCAGGCGTTTCTGGTACCGGCGTTTTCTCTCGTCTGAAATATGAATCAGGTGGGCATCGCGTGCAACGTGTGCCTGAAACAGAGTCTGGTGGGCGCATACATACATCGGCTGCAACCGTTGCCGTGCTGCCCGAAGCTGAAGATGTCGATATTGACATTGAGGATAAGGACCTGCGCATTGATGTATTTCGCGCCAGCGGCCCGGGTGGACAATCCGTGAATACAACAGATAGTGCGGTTCGCATTACTCACTTGCCCACG
>CAXIDO010000290.1:0-3861 GCA_964022745.1 uncultured Methyloligella sp.
CCATTATTGCCGTTCTGACCACTCCAAGGCATGCTTATTTCCCACAATGTTATTGACAAAAATACATAAAATTCAAAACTCTAATAAAGCTTCAAACTTTAAAGAAAACGTAACCGCAAAAAATGAAACCAGTAGCAAGAAAAACTTAAAACTGTCTCAGTCTTTTGCGAAAAATAATTCATATGCTCTAATTTAAGAAGAAAGATAAGAATTTAAACCCCAAAAAGCAGAATTATGAGGAGAAAACAGCAATATCTACACCAAAATAACGAAAATTATCACTTCAACGTTATAAAAGTCAGAACAAAATAGTGCAATGGGAGAGAATAAAGAAAAACACAAACATCTATTAAAGTGAAAAAAACATACCAAACGATAAAGCTATAAATAAATTTTTGATAAACTGTGGTGTTTGATAAGAAATAGACTGAGACCTTAGTCAGGTGTATAACCTACTCTAAATCCACCCCAATGCCGTCCATTCACAAAAATAGGAGAGCTAATATCCTTCATCGGGACAAAAACACCCCCTCCCATATCTCGCTGGTAGGTCTGTAACAATAATGGCTCTTGATTTACACTCGCCCTTGTTCCAGTTAAATCATTAAAATAGCGGTGATTTCTAGAGTTCGCCATGTTCCACACCGGATCATCACCTTGAGGTTGAGACACCTTCTTTATATTCGTTGGAATATAGGCAGTATCATCAATAGCAGCACACCAGGCAATACGCTCATCACTTGCAACGATCTCTTCAATCAATGGCGAAACTTTTGTGTCACAAAACTCTGTGAACTTGGCTATAAATTGCGCTGGATCTGTATTGGGAACAGATTGATGATCTCTATCAAATAAATCAGCTTCCGTTAAAACATTCGAAGAAAGCGCATCTTCAAAAAGTTTAGTGACAGTCTCAGCTGCTACAGTAGCTTTATGAATGATTGCAGCTTCATCTTTATTGGTCCCGCTCATAACTGAGAGCAAAACCAATTTATCACTTTCATCAGCCACATGCCGCATCGACTGAGAAACATCATTTAATTTTTCACTGGATCCCTGCATATTCTCTGCAAGCTGCGCCGAATTTTCAGAAAAGTCATTACATGTTGAATTGACAGTTGCCATTTGTTGATCAATCACACCCGTGGTTAAATCAATCGTCTCCATGGCCTCAGAAACCTTACCCAGAATTTCACTAAATGAGCCGGAGCAATCCTGTACTTTTAACGCTGTTTTTGAAGTGTTTTCGCTTGTTTTATTCAGCAAATCAAAACCCGTTTTAATATCTCCGAGTGTTTCTTCAATTTGCATTGTCGCTTCAGATGTCGAAGACGCAAGAGCTTTCACTTCATTTGCAACAACACTAAACCCTTTACCAGCTTCCCCAGCGCGGGCAGCCTCAATCGTCGCATTTAAAGCAAGAAGGTTAGTCTGCTTGGCAATTCCATTAATAACATTTGTAATGCTACCAACACTTTCAAGAGCGTCATTTAATTCAATTAAACGAGCTTCACTTTCACGAACAGCTGCGATCAATTTCGAAATCTCTTCATTAGTCGAAACAACAGTACTCTGAGACGCCTGTATATCTCGAGTTGCCTCAGTTGAAACAGACTTAGCCTGTGAAATATTATCAGAAATTTCAGTTGTCGTATGAGTAAGGTCCGAAATTTGTTCGACAAAAACTGAGAATTTCTGAACATCTTCTTCTGCCGTTGCTGCAATTGTTTGAACGATATCCGCCGACACCGCAACATCAAGTCCAACACGGCTCAAATTCTCACCAATTTGATTTAAACTATCCATAACAGACGTGGAGATATCAGTATTTTTACCTCCATCGTTTTCAAACGATGTAACAAGCTCTTGCGCAACATCAGTCATCAAATTATCCCCCTCAAGATCAAGCATTAAAAAGGCTACTAGAGAGGTATTAATTTACACTTACCTAAAATTTTCAGAAACCTTGCTTAAAAAAGAAATCATAGGAAGGAAAGCCAAAAATTGAAGCTAAAAACAAGACAGTCACAAATTTAATAATGCAAATACAATGAGTTAACAAAAAAACCGAAGCATGAAAAAATGCTTCGGCTTCAAAAAAGAGGTGTTTGATATTGTTTCATAAACCACTGATAAACAAATCAGATCACAGAAGGTTATTTACCTTCCCTCATAACACAGATAGCCAATAGCAAATGATACCCCAATTGCTTACGACCAATCGTTAACGTCGCAAAAATTAGCCTACGAGGAAAAAAACATAAGAGAAAACTAAGGCTTGTATCCAACTCTAAAACCGCCCCAATGCTTTCCTTGAACCATAATCGGTGCTGAGCAATCCTTCATAACAACGAAATTCCCGCCACCCATGTCACGCAAATACGTCTGCAACAATACATCCTTTGTATTGCTACCAGAACGACTGCCAGTCTTATCATCAAAGATCCGGCGATTACGTGAGTTCGCAGCATTCCAAACAGGGTCATCCCCTTGTGGTTGTGAAAACTTCTTATTGTGAGTTGGCAGATAAGCCTTATCATCAACAGCCGCGCAAAAAGCAATATTATCATTCTTTGTTAGAAATTGCTCTTGTAACGGTGTTAGAACTTCATCAGTAAATTCAGTAAATTTTGTCATATACTGAACAGGATTGGTCCCTGGAATTTCTTGATAGTTACGGTCAAACAAATCAGAAACTTGTATACGCCCACTTTGAATAGCAGTTTCAAAGAGTTGCGAAATTTCTTTTGCAGCATCTTTCGTATAATTGATAATTTCTGTATCAGAAATAGCTGCATCGTGAGTAGCTGCAATCACAACAAGCTCATCACCAGCATCACAAACCTGGCTCATCTTTTTCGAAACAGAATGAAGCGCTTCATTTGCTTGATCCACATTAGCAGAAACCACATCGCCAGATGTCAGAATACCGCTGCAAATATCAATAACATTCGTCATACGCATTGAGATTTGATCTGTAGCATCATCCACTTCAGAAAGTGATTGCGAAGAACCGCTTAATAATTCAGTGAACATAGCCGCTTGTTTTTCAACTTCGGTAGCTGTTGCAGTCGCATCATCACTTTGGGTACTTAATTGTTCAAACCCATTTTTAATATCTTCAAGTGTTTCTTCAATCTCAGCTGTCGCCTGTGACGTTGATCCAGCCAAAGCTTTCACTTCACTCGCAACAACACTAAAACCTTTGCCAGCTTCACCAGCCCGGGCGGCTTCAATCGTAGCGTTTAAGGCAAGCAAATTCGTTTGCTTAGCAATGCCATTAATAACCCCGGCAATATTCCCAACGCTCTCAAGAGAAGAACTCATGGTCGTCATCGCAGATTGAATTTTCTCAACAGAGGAGACCAAACCAGCAATTTTATCAACGGTCGTTGAAACAGTATCTTGTGAGGCCATCATTTCATGATTAGCACCGCGCGCAATTTCACTAGAATGTTGGATTTCACGAGCAATTTCATCATTTACCGAGCGTAATTCTCTTATTTTTTCGATGAAACTCAGGAACACTTCTTTATCATCACTCGATCGGTCTGCGATCCCGTCGATCGTACCCGATGCCTCAGCAATATCCAGTCCCAAATGACTAACCCGTGTGCTTAAAACATCAAAGGCCTGCTTAACAGCTACTAATTGAGCGGCATCTGCCTGGCCTGAATTAGATTGAACGCCATGTGTTTGCGCCCCTTCATTTGATGCGTCTGTATCAACCGCATCGTTCACTAATAATTGCGCACCCATTAATCCACCCCTGAATTGCAATACGTTAAACTATGAATAAAATAAAAAGCCTCCTGCATAAAAATGTCAGCAGAAGATATAAATTTAATTCAAAAAGTTTAA
>CAXIDO010000291.1:0-3859 GCA_964022745.1 uncultured Methyloligella sp.
CTGCTCCCATAACAGAGCAGTTAATAAGTGGGCTTATGGCACGGTGCGGTGAAGATTTTAGTCTACTTCCACCAGATAATTTAAAAATCGGCGACCAGGTAAGGGCAGTATCAGGCCCTTTTGCTGAGTATGTCGCAACAATTGAAACAATCTCAAATGAAACCAGGTTAGGTATTTTATTTGATGTTCTTGGGCAGAAAAAACGAGCCGTAATACAAGTGTCAGACATTGAGAAAATAGAAAAATAACCCATCCTCTAACTGCAATAATTTAACTACAAAAGAACAAATAAAACTTTTGACTCGTAAGAAGTGGAGCTTTATGTTCAACTTTGAACAAGAAAATGAAACACTCTGATTTCATAGTGCTTAACCATAGGCACACGCTAAAATTTTCCCCCGGCAAAGAAACTAAAGTCTTTGGTGGTGCGGTAGCCATTCTAAAGTCACCATATCGGATGTTTATCACTAAATCATGACTGCTCCGAAAGTAAATACCAAAGAAGATACCCGGTTTCGGGTTCTTAGATTATTGGAAGAAAATCCAGATCTTACTCAAAGAGAAATTGCAGATAAACTCGGCATAAGCCTTGGTGGTGTGAATTATTGCCTGAGGGCACTTGTTGATAAGGGGTTGGTGAAAATCCAAAATTTTCAGGGAAGTGAGAATAAGCTTGGATATGCTTATTTTCTCACTCCAAAAGGCATTTATGAAAAATCTGTCTTGGCTGCTGGTTTTCTGAAACGGAAGATGGACGAATATGAGGCGCTAAAAGAAGAAATAGAAGCGCTCGAAAAAGAAGTGAAAAAAAACACTTAATAATTGGATGATTTATTCTTAGGAACTGAAAAGTCCGTTAGTGGTGATCGGTATTTTTTTAGATGTTGTTTATTAGGTTTTCTTGTAAATATTCAAGTGGAATTTTAAGGTTATGATTACACCAGTAATACTATGTGGCGGAACGGGAACGCGTCTCTGGCCACTGTCGCGGAAAAGTTTGCCGAAGCAATTTGCTCCCATTGTCGGTGATAAAAGCCTTTATCAGCTTACATTAGAGCGATGCTCTAAGTTGAGCGATGAAATTATTACTGTGGCATCAGAAGATCATAGATTTATGGTGCTGGAGGCCATGGAGGAAAGCGGTGTCAGGGGCGCTGTCATCTTAGAGCCAATGGGAAGAAATACTGCAGCTGCTATGGCGTTAGCAGCACTAAAACAGGTCGAAATTGGTGCGGGTGATGATTTGCTGCTATTTTGCCCGGCCGATCATTTCGTTCCAGACTTAGATGTGTTTGCAGAGACGATTAAGCGTGGAATGCCTGCTGCTCAATCTGGTGCTATTGTTACTTACGGTATAGTTCCAACCTTTCCAAGCACAGCTTATGGTTATATTCAGCAAGGTGAGAAGCGCGATTGCGGTGGACTTGAGGTTGTCCGTTTTATAGAAAAGCCAGAAGCAAGCAAGGCACAAGAGCTCTTGCTTGGTGGTGATGTTTCGTGGAATGCGGGTATATTCCTGGCAACCGCGAATACAATAATAACGGCTTTAAAAGAGCATGCTTCAGATATTTTAGAGAATTGTGAAGCAGCCATGAAAGCTTCCAAAAAAACAGATGCAGCAGGACTTGGTATGCTGGTTGAGCCCGAAAAAAATGCTTTTGCTCGCTGTCCATCCAAAAGCATTGATTATGCAGTCATGGAAACGCATGAAAACAAAGTCGTGGTTCCATTCCATGGGCAATGGAGCGATGTCGGAAGTTGGAATGCTGTGGCTGACCTAACAGAACCAGATGAGGGTGGAAACCGCATTGATGGTCAGGGGCTGGCGCAAAATTCAAAAGACACCTACATACATGCCCCTCACAGACCTGTCGTTGCTTTGGGTGTAAAGGATCTTTTGATAGTGGATACTGCGGACGCTGTTTTAGTTGCAGAAAAAGGATCGGCTGAGCAAGTCAGAGATGTTGTGGCCGAGCTTGAAAGCCGCGGCTTTATGCAAGCCCTAACTCATAGAAAAGTCACGCGGCCTTGGGGCTGGTATGATTGTGTTGATATTGGTCATAGGTTTCAAGTGAAAAGAATTGGGGTAAAGCCCGGTGCATCTTTAAGTTTGCAAAAACATCATCATAGAGCAGAGCATTGGGTGGTTGTGCGAGGAACCGCTGAAGTGACATGTGGTGAAGACGTCTTCTTGCTTTCAGAAAATCAATCAACTTATATCCCTGTCGGCGAGATACATAGGTTGAAAAATCCGGGTAAAATTCAATTGGAAATGATCGAAGTGCAATCGGGTACATACTTAGGTGAAGATGACATCGTCCGCCTAGATGACACTTATGGCCGTGTTGAAGATAGCAATGACGGTGAAGAATAAGATGGTTGATCAATCTAGAATTTATGTTGCCGGTCATCGCGGCATGGTAGGGTCCGCAATTATCCGAAACTTACAAGCAAGCGGACACTTAACTGAAAATATAATTACAAAATCGCATGCTGAATTAGATTTAACAAACCAAGCAGATGTACAAGAGTTTTTCAACAAAGAAAAACCTCAAGAAGTTTATCTCGCAGCGGCTAAGGTTGGCGGCATTCATGCCAATAACACATATCCGGCCGAATTCATTTATGAAAATCTGATGATCCAAAACAATGTGATTGATGCAGCATTTCGCTCTGGCGTTAAGAAATTATTATTTCTTGGGTCAAGTTGCATTTACCCTAAACTTGCAAACCAGCCCATGGATGAAGAGCAGCTGTTAACTGGCAAGCTTGAAGCAACCAATGAGCCATATGCAATAGCCAAAATTGCAGGGATAAAGCTTTGCGAAAGTTACAATCGACAATATTGGGAAAGCCATGGCATTGATTACAGAAGCGTAATGCCCACGAACCTGTATGGCCCGGGTGATAATTATCACCCGGAAAATAGTCATGTTATTCCGGCATTAATTCGCCGGTTTCATGAGGCGAAATTAGAGGGCCGGCAAGTTGTAACTGTTTGGGGTAGCGGCACACCGCTGCGTGAATTCCTTCATGTTGACGATATGGCTGCGGCCAGTGTTTTTGTGATGAATTTATCTAAGACAAATTTTGAAACTCAAACCGATTTAATGCAAAACCATTTAAATGTGGGCAGTGGCGATGAAGTTACAATTCGCGATCTAGCGGAAACGATTGCAGGCGCTGTTGAATTTAAAGGAAAGATTGAATTCGACGCGAGTAAACCAGATGGTACACCAAGAAAGTTGATGGATAGCAATCGCCTAAACTCACTTGGTTGGAGTGCCGAAATTAATTTGGCTGAAGGCTTGAAAACAACTTATAAAAATTTTTTACAGATTGAGGCAAATGAATATGCAAGATAAGGTAAAAGTCGCTTTAATAACGGGTGTTACAGGCCAGGATGGATCCTATCTAGCTGAGTTTCTGCTTGAAAAAGGCTATATCGTACATGGTATAAAACGCCGGACGTCTATCTTCAATACAGACCGCATTGATCATATTTATCAGGACCCACATATTGAAAATGCCAATTTCAAACTGCATTATGGTGATTTGAGCGACACAAGCAATTTGGTGCGAATAATTCAGGAAACGCAGCCTGATGAGATTTATAACCTTGGTGCTCAAAGTCATGTGGCGGTAAGCTTTGAAAGCCCTGAATATACAGCTGACGTTGATGCAACAGGAACATTGCGACTGCTTGAAGCTATAAGAATTCTAGGGCTAGAAAAGAAAGCAAAGTTCTATCAAGCCTCAACAAGTGAACTCTACGGCCAGGTTCAAGAGATACCGCAAACCGAGACAACACCTTTTTATCCGCGCAGTCCCTACGCTGTCGCAAAGCTTTACGCCTATT
>CAXIDO010000292.1:0-3852 GCA_964022745.1 uncultured Methyloligella sp.
ATAAATAAAAGGAATGAGAAGGATAATTATTTCCTTATTTTTATGTCTGGAATAATGATGATACTTGTTCCATGGTGGCAAGGATCCCTCTATATGATTGGAGAGTTTTCATCTGTTATCTTTTTAATTAATTCGATATATTTGTTTCCAGTCGTCAAAATTTATTGATGCGCTTACTGTAGTTGAAGTCACTAATTCGCAACCATCAGAAAATTTCCAAATTAATTCATATCCTTTAGATTTTTGGTTGACCAAAGTGGGTCCCCCAGGAACTTCACCTGCAAACATCGAAGCTCTAAAGTCAGCTATAAGACTTATGTAATTCTGCCCGTTATTAATACCAATCGCTTTGTAACAATCTGACTGATTTAGCGATATATTTCTCATTAATTCAGTCGAAAATGATAGTTCCAAAAGTTCAAAACCCATCCTGTTTCTTCAGCAAACAATCAACCAATGAATGGAGATAGTTAATAATAGCTTAATCTTAATGAATAACCTGGACTAAAACGGATGTCATTAAGCTTAAAATCTTCTCACCAATTATCTATCTAACACTTAATATTTCACCAGAGTCGAACTAAATAGCTTTTGCATCTCAATTGGATGTTATTGGATACATAAATGGATTGACAAAATGGGTGTAATTGGGTGTATTATTGGATATTATGATTCATACGCACACACTCACGATCACACCTGAAATCCTCAAACTCATTTCCGAGATTGATGAATTTAAAGGCGCATGGCGTGCCTTGGGCACATTAGCGCCCGAGCGATTATCAGCATTGCGCCATGTGGCAACCATTGAAAGCATTGGTTCCTCAACACGAATTGAAGGCAGCAAGCTCTCTGACCGTGAGGTTGAAGCTTTATTGCGCAATCTGGAAATCAAACAATTTGACACTCGCGATGCACAAGAAGTTGCCGGATATGCCGATGTCATGGAAACGGTGTTTCAGTCTTGGTCAGATATTCCCATTTCAGAAAATCATATAAAACAGCTTCACCGTGATTTGCTGGTTTACAGCCAAAAGGACGAACGCCATCGGGGTGAATATAAAACCTCATCAAACAGCGTTGCGGCTTTTGATGCCGATGGTCAGCAAGTCGGGATCGTCTTTGAAACTGCGACACCATTTGATACACCGAGCTTAATGACAGAGCTTATTGAATGGGTGAATGAGGCACAGAATAAAGGTGAACTTCATCCTCTCTTAGTTATTGCAGTTTTTGTTGTGGTGTTTTTAGAAATTCATCCGTTCCAAGATGGTAATGGCCGTTTGAGCCGTGTGGTAACGACCTTGCTTCTTATGAAAGCTGGATATGCCTATGTGCCATACTCATCTTTAGAGAGTGTGATTGAGCAAAGTAAGGAAAGCTATTATCTTGCCCTACGTCAAACCCAAGGCTCTATACGAACAGATGATCCAGACTGGCAGCCTTGGATCGTTTTTTTTCTTAAAGCCCTCAAACAACAAATGTTGCGTTTGTCTGTGAAGGTGGAGCGTGAGAAAATTCTTCTCTCAGCCATGCCTGAATTATCCGTTCAAATTTTAGAGCAAGCCAAGCAACATGGACGCGTCACAGTTGCCGACATGGTGAATTTGACTGGTGTAAGTCGCAATACTTTAAAGATGCATTTTAAGTCTCTGTCTGAAAAGGGACATCTTGTTCTAAATGGAAAAGGACGAGGGTCTTGGTACGCCCTAAAATAATCAGTGCTATAAATATAAAAGAATAAAAGCATTATAAATTTTTCTATAAGCAATTTGGGCATGCCAATCTATCGATTGACCGCGTGCTACGCGCCTTTCGGCTTACCGAGCCACTGCGCTGTCTCGTCCCATACGGGTTACGCCCCCTCATGTAAGAGGGGAAGCCAAGAGGCGTTGCCTCTTTCTCCCCACAAGAAAAATGGGTCTCGACCCTGCGACACTAACCGTGGCTCACTGCGCTGCGCCCGCACCACTTAGCATCGATTTTTCTTGTCCCCTCCCATCTCCATCCTCGCCGGAAACAAGGGTTAAAGCGCAACCCCTGTTTTTATTGAAAAAGGAGATAAAACAATGACTAGACTTTACGCACAGCCCTACGACATTTCAGCAACCGGTTTCTATTTTGATAGCTATGACGAATATAAAATGAAAGCCACAAACCTTCGCAATGACTATGGTGATAGAGTTGAAGAGTTCGAAATACAATTTATTGACGGGGAGCACATTGACTGCGATCTCGCCAAAGCATGGACGCTCTATCAATCCAATATCTGTGAATTTTTCGATGCCGTGAATGAATGGAATGAGTGCCAAAAGCTGCACTACATCATAGCGGTTGGTGAGTGCGGCTATTCTCATGATCAAGTTACTGCTGATCCCGAAGATATTGAAATAACAATCTACCGTATTCTCACATTCAGGGAATTGGCAGAGCAGTTCGTAGAGGAGGGGCTATACGGAGAAATCCCCGAGCATCTGGAATATTACATCGACTATGACCGTATCGCACGAGACCTTGAGTTTGATTATAACACTGTCACAATTGCGGGGGAACATCTGCTTTATCGATCAGATTGAGGGAGCTTAATGACATCCTTCTAACTCGATCCGCTTAATAGAGCGATCCAACGTCATACGTGATACCCCTAAAAGAGCCGCGACATCCTTCGGGCGGGCGGCTTCTTGTGTAATCATACTATGAGCAAACAGCACCTCACATACACTCAAGGCTCTAGGCCGACCAATGGCGCTCCCTCGTTTTTTGGCAGCGCGCATTCCTTGGATTGTATTCTCAATAATGATATCGCGCTGAAATTCCGCAAAGGCACTAAACATATGGTAGACCAACTTGCCACCGGGCGTTGTGGTATTGATCCCCTCGCTTAGGGAACAAAAATGTATGCCTTGCCTTTCAAACCGGATCAGCAAATCTGCCAGATGTAAAACCGAGCGCCCAAGGCGGTCAAGTTTAAACACCACAACCGTATCCCCCTTGCAAAGGGTGGACAGCATTTTGTCCAGTCCCGGGCGGCTGGCTTTTGCGCCGGAAACACCGTGATCGGAAAAGACCTCATCACAGTTCACGGAATGAAGACCATCAAGCTGCATTCGCAATTTCTGATCCGCTGTTGAAACACGGGCGTAGCCGATGCGCCGTCCGCTGGTATTTATCTGTGGCCATATACTCATATCAAATTCTCCTCTTGCACAAAACCGATCCCTTTCGTGCAAAACGGGTTTTGTATGATTGTTATTCACTCCTGAAATTATAAATCCAGCATTTCAAGCCTTTAGTAAATTACCATAATCAATAATTTGCCTGATTCAGTTTCTACAATAAGGATCGGTTTTGTTAATGTATTCGTCAATATATATTTTTAAAATATAAGTATAATTTCATATAAAACGCAGCGTTTTGTAATAAATTATGCATAAAACGGCATGATATATTCGCATAGGTGATATGCACTATTGACTCTTGACACTAGTTCTTGCAATAAAAGCTTCAAATGTGGTAATAATATACCACCAATTAAACTATGTACGTAACAAATACAAAAAAGCGGAGCTGTTGATATGGCTGTTTTGAAAAAGATTAGGGAAAATTTTGGTGGCGCGGCTGCTGGTGCGATGATGCTAGGCGCAGCGCTAACCCCTCAATTCGCAACACAGGCGTATGCTGATGAAGCTGATGTGACCATCCGTTATGGTAGCAATATTCAAAACTCAGATATTCAATCTTGGGCAGAAGTGATAAAGAAACGAGGGGTATCCGCTAAAATCATACAGGATTTAGAAAATCCTAATTGTGCCGCTGTTATTTATAACGGTGAAGAAAAATATAGATTTAGCC
>CAXIDO010000293.1:0-3849 GCA_964022745.1 uncultured Methyloligella sp.
TATGAAAAGCTATCAGAAAACGGCGAATGGCACCCCCAACAAAACACCATCCCCGGCCCAAAAGATATTATCAGGTCGACCATCTCGGTTGCATAGTGGGCAACCTGAAGCACCACTAAAAAGCAATAGCCCGTGAGAGAATTAATGCTTTATATTTTTATACTTTTCCATTTGCTCAGCAGTTGCCTCAGTTTGGTGGTTCGCTTTCCACTCATCATAAGGCATGCCATAGACAATTTCTCTGCTTTCTTCTTTTGAAAGCTCAATACCTTTATCTGCTGCCGCATCCTTAAACCAGTTAGAAAGACAGTTTCTGCAGAAATTAGCCAGGTTCATCATGTCAATATTTTGTACATCAGGACGGTCTTGTAAATGGCTTACTAAACGGCGAAACGCTGCAGCTTCTAATTCAATTTGGGTTTGTTCATCAATCTTGCTCATTTCAACCTGGGTCCTTTTGTTTTTGTGTCTTGATCTAACTTATCAAGTTATGTTTTGTCAGCATAAGAGCCAAAATATACCGGCTCGCGGCAAGGCGCAATAAGCTCTTTGTCTGAAAGCAGTGCGGTAAGGTGGCGCGCCATGCGCTCGATCCATTCATTTTGGCCTGTCGTAGATGTAATCAAATCTTGCCGAATTTCAAGTAAAGCATGAGCAAGACCACGGCTTGTACCATGGCGATACATACAATCCCCTTTGAGCATGCCAGTATAAGGTTCATTATCTCCGATATGTAAACTCTCTTCTGATTGAAGAGCTGTAAGAAGCGGGTGTACAAATCTGTGATCCTGATCCCACAAAATCCCACCATGCCAGGGGCGAGGTGTGCCGCGCCAATTATCTGTAAAACTATGCAGAGATAAAATGATGGGGCATATGTCAGCCGCTAAAAACTGGTCGATTTGGTCTGAAATCGCTTGATGATAGGGGCGATAATAAAGAGATTTGCGGCGCTCTATCTCGGCTTCATCAATCCGGGCATTGCCTTCAATGAGGGCTCCATCAGAAATGCGCATCACCAAAGTCGGATCATCTTCACCCCGGTTAGGGTCAATCAGCAGACGAGAAAATTGCGACATCAGGGCTGGCACATTTAAGGCTTGATGCAAACCAGTGGCCACAGCTTCAATGCCAATGTCATAGGCAATGTGGCGTGAAAATTCTTCGCTTGCCAAACCAAGAGAGTCGTACTCATCAGGTAACTTAGCCGAGGCATGATCTGCCAGGATGAGTAAGCCGAACTGCAACTCACCTTCAAGGTGTTTATAGGGCTTAAATTGTGAGGAGCAGTCTGCTGTTTCAAGAGAGCCTAAGGTGGCTAGAGAAGAAGAAGAGGATATATTTTTCATTCTACCAATCTCAAAAAAGGTCTACAAACGTCGACCATAAATCAAAAATAACAAAATTACGACAAGTTTAGCCGCCAAAAAGTCTAAAAATTAATCCGGAACAGGGCTAAAATTTCAAAAATATCTAGGCACTTAGCTCATTGTCGTGTTAATTAGGTGAAAACTGGCATATTTTCATTTAGAAAAATGAAACTTCACTATAAAATTGTCGAATTGGTGCCATAAAACCAGACAAAGGTGAGATTGCCAGCTACAAATAGAATGGATAGTCATTAGGCTGAACATTGAAATACAACAAAATGTAAAACGCAGACTTAACACACAGAGCAGAATTAATAACAAATGATCGATCAAATGCACGTAAGTAATCATTATCAAAAATGCATAAGATTATTTGCAATAAACCGCCCTCTATTCCTTTCACTCACCGTTGCAATTGTATTGACTGCCTCACAGTTCCTTGCAATTGCGCCCGCAAAAGCTGAATTAAAGCTCTGTAACACTACATCCAGCCGTGTTGGCGTTGCCATTGGCTACAGAGATAAAAACCGCTGGGCCACTGAAGGGTGGTGGAATGTCGCCTCAAATACCTGCGAAGTTTTGCTCAAAGGCAAGTTAATCGCCCGCTATTATTACATTCACGCGGTTGACTATGATCGAGGCGGCGAATGGTCTGGAAAAGACACAATGTGCACAGTGGATAAAGCTTTCACCGTTTTTGGTGTTAAAGATTGTGTAAAGCGCGGCTATAAGCGCACTGGATTTTTTGAAATAGATACGAAGAATGAACATGACTGGACAGTCCGGTTAAAATATCCAGAAGAAAATGGAAAGAAATAATGAGACGAAACCGTAAGGTTAAAATTTTAGCAACCCTCGGTCCTAGTTCAGATTCCCCAGAAATGATAGAGCGCCTGTTCAAAGCAGGTGCAGATGTGTTCCGCATCAATATGAGCCATGCCAGCCATGAAAAAATGAAAGAGCTGCATAGCGCCATTCGTAAAGTGGAGGCTGAAAACGGCCGCCCAATCGGCATTCTGGTTGATCTTCAAGGACCAAAACTGCGCTTAGGCGCCATCAAAGAAGACGCCAACAAAGAAGACAAAATCACTCTTTCAATCGATGATGAAATCATCTTTGATATGAAAGACGAAGAGGGAAATAACAAACGCATCCCGCTTCCTCACCCAGAAATTTTCAAAGGTGTTGAAGAAGGCCACCGTCTATTAATTGACGATGGCAAAATGACATTAATCGTTACCAAAAACACACCAGAAGAAATCACAGCTATTGCCAAAACGAATGGCACTCTTTCAAGCCGCAAAGGTGTGAGTTTGCCAGATAGTCTGTTGCCCATGGGCGCAATGACTGAAAAAGACTTCGCAGATTTGGATTACGCAGTGAACCAGGGCGTTGACTGGATCGCGCTTTCATTCGTGCAGCGCGTAGAAGATGTGGCGCAAGCTAGAAAACTTGCCAGAGGGCGAGCGTCTATTTTAGCAAAGCTCGAAAAACCTTCAGCCATTAAATGGCTAGATGACATCATCGAAGTGTCTGACGGTGTGATGGTCGCTCGCGGCGACCTTGGAGTTGAAATGCCGGTAGAACAAGTACCAGGCATTCAAAAGCGCATCACCATGGCAGCTAGAAAAGCTGGCAAGCCCGTTGTGATCGCAACGCAAATGCTCGAATCCATGATAACAACACCGGTTCCAACCAGAGCTGAAGTCTCTGACGTGGCAAGTGCTGTTTATGATGGGGCCGACGCTGTGATGCTTTCAGCTGAATCAGCTGCCGGTGACTATCCAATAGAAGCAATTGAAACCATGGACCGCATCGCTCAGGAAGTTGAGCAAGATGATCTCTATGCAGATGCGATCAATACATACCTAACCCCGCCTGAGCCAACTGGTTCAGACGCCATTGCAGCCGCCGCGAAAACAGTTTCCGAGACAGTCAATTTATCAGCGATTGTTTGTTACACCTCATCAGGGTCAACCGGTGTTCGTGTGGCAAGAGAGCGGCCAATGCAACCGATTTTGGCATTCACCCCAATCGTTGCCACAGCACGGCGCTTAGCCCTCACCTGGGGGCTTCATTGTGTTCTCACAAGTGATCCGGAAAACTTGGATGATATGGTAGACAAAGCCTGCCGCATTGCCTTCAGAGAGGGCTTCGCCAGACCAGGCCAGCGCGTCATCATCACCGCCGGCATCCCACTTGGCACCCCCGGCGCCACCAACATGCTCCGTATAGCCTTTGTCGGTGATAATGGAACTATGGGAAGCTAATACTAGGTCATTGCAGTATAAATAGTTAATTAACTATCGTTTTTGATTTCAATACTATATTTTCAGGAATAATAGTAATGAAAAGCGGTAGTTAATTGATTTTACTGTGAGGGCCTATGAATTTCTTTAGAGATAAAGAACTAGCTGAGAGATTTGCTGCGGATAATGTGTCTGAGAGAGAGAAATTATACTATCTTCTCTTCTATGTT
>CAXIDO010000294.1:0-3849 GCA_964022745.1 uncultured Methyloligella sp.
AACAACCATCACTCTGATTGAGTTTGTTGCAGAGACTGCGGAGCCTGACCTTGCAGACAAATTTTGTGCAATTGCCGTCATTTTTGCCTCAATCCAATTAAGCGTCTAGCAACGAAACTTCCTTCAATTTGGAAATGATAATTTCCTTGTCAAAAGGCTTCATAATGTATTCGTTGGCTCCAGCTGAAATGGCTTGAGTGATATGATCCATATCATTTTCCGTTGTGCAGAAAATTACTTTTGGTGCTTCACCGCATGGATCTTTTCTTAATTCCATTAAGAACTCCAAACCATCCATGACAGGCATATTCCAATCAAGCAGGATAATATCTGGTAAGTTTTGGCGGCATTTGTCGAGAGCTTCCTGGCCGTTTTCAGCCTCAGTAACCTCAAAATTCACTTCTTCCATAATTCTTCGTGCAACTTTTCTGATTACACTGGAATCATCTACAACCAAGCACTGCTTCATTATTTTATATCCTTTATTCGCCCTTAAATTTCACCCTATTTACAAGAATGACTTAAGCTGCATTCGATTTTTCACCTGTTATATCCAGAATACGTTCAACATCTAATAAAACGAGTAGTTGCCCATCCAGACGGTGAACACCGGCTGAAATGCTACTCCAGCGTACATCTAGATTTGCAGGGTTTTTTTCAAAAGTTCTGCGCCCTAAACGCAAGACTTCTCCGACTCGATCAATGATAAGACCATACGATTCTTGTTGGTGTTCGATGCCAACTGCCATAGGTGTTCCACCGTCATTTCGCGGTGGAAGGCCTAATCGCTTTCGCATATCTATTGCTGTTACGATGCGGCCACGCAGGTTTAAAACACCTGCGACCTGAGGATTTGATAATGGTACTTCTGTGATGGCATCTGGCATAAAAACATCTTCAACCTGCTCAATGGGCAAGCCAAAAAGTTGGCCATCAATGTGCACTGTCACAAATTCGCTTGTTGCACCAATTTCTTTGTTTTCGTTACTCGCTTCAGTCATGCTGCGGCCTCATTTTCACTTACTGGCTTACATTCACGGATTGATTCAATTAGACCTTCGCGGTCAAACTTGGCGACATAATCTCTAAAGCCGGCTGCACGTCCTCGTGCGATCACTTCAGGATTTGTGTGCGATGAAAGGGCAATAATTGGAGTTTGCCCCCATTGATTATCACCTTTAAGAACACCAGCGAAAGTAATGCCATCCATTTCAGGCATTTCGATATCAGACACGATGACATCAAACACTTCACCTTTTTCTTTTAACTGCAAGGCTTCGGTGGCTGATTCAACCATTGTTACTCTATAACCAGCTGAGGCTAATAATGGTGATAAGAGATTGCGGAAGAATGCGCTATCATCAACCAAGAGTAATTTTAACTCTCTTTGTACAGGGTTTGGTATATCGCGCTTTTCTAGCCAATCATCAAACGCTTTTGGTAGGTAGTAGCCGACATCGATGACTTCTGTTGCCTTGCCTTTGATTACGGCTGAACCTACAATACCATCTTTCTCAGAGGAAATTTCGATCGTTAGACGATCCTCAACAATATCGACGATTTCATCAACGACCAATCCCATAGAATGAGTTTCATCAGCAAAGACTAAGATCGGTTGCAGACCTTCATCTTTGTGCGTCAGGTGATCATCGATGTAGATAAGTGGCATTAGTTTGCCGCGATACTGAACAAGGTCTCTGTTATTTGATCTTTCAATATTTGCAACATCAACTTCTTCAAGTCTTGTCACCAATGAAAGCGGAACAGCCTTGAGGTCTTCGGATCCGGACTTAAAGACTAGAAGTGCTGTTTTCTCTTCATTGCCGATTAAGTCAGCAGCATCAGCTGCATCAACATGATTGCTATCTTGAGCACCACCATGATCTTTAGCAACTGCTTGAGCAATGCCATTTGGATCAACGATCAAGATCACGCTACCATCACCCAGGATCGTATTGCCTGAGAACATTGTGATTTCTCGAAGCATGGATGACATTGGTTTGACCACGATTTCTTCCGTATGGAAGACAGCGTCAACTACAATACCGAAAGTTTGTCCGCCCACTTGCACAACAACAACAAACACATTCTGATCTGTTGCAGCGGCAGCTGCTGCGGTGCCATCATCTCCTTCTTCGAGGATTTTTGCGACCGGGTCATTGCCTAATAGTTTACTCATGCTTATTACTGGCAATAGTTTATTGCGCAATCTTAAGACTGGACTGTCATTAATCATTTCAATGCGATGTTCTGCATTAGCATTTGACTTTACCAACTCAAGCACAGCTAATTGAGGAATAGCAAATTTTTGACCACTTGCTTCCACAATCAGAGCTGACACAATTGCCAATGTGAGTGGAATTTTAATAATGAAGGTAGAGCCTTCACCTGCAACTGATGTTAGATCAACGGTTCCGCCAATGAGTTCAATGTTAGTGCGCACAACGTCCATGCCAACACCACGACCAGAAACGTTTGTTACTTTTTCAGCAGTTGAAAGACCTGCATGGAAAATCAATTTGTGAATTTGATTTTCTGACATTTCTTCAAGTTCTGCTTCGGTAGCAATGCCGTTAGCTATAACTTTTGCTTTAATCTTATCTGTTGGCAGGCCTTGACCATCATCAGCAATTTTAATGATGATGTGACCACCTTCGTGATACGCGCTAAGCGTTACGTTGCCTTCTTCTGATTTGCCGGCAGCGATACGACCTTCAGTTGTTTCTAAACCATGGTCAGCAGAGTTCCGTACCATGTGTGTTAGAGGGTCTTTAATTTGCTCTAACACCTGGCGATCGAGTTCTGTTTCAGCACCGATCATCTCAAGATTAATCTTCTTATCCAATTCTTTGGATAGATCTCGGATGATACGTGGTAGTTTTTGCCATGCATTGCCAATTGGTTGCATGCGGGTTTTCATCACCCCTTCTTGCAACTCGGCAGTTACGTTTGAAAGGCGCTGCAAGGGTACTTTAAATTCGCTATCATCTAGACGGCGAACCATTTCTAAAAGTTGGTTTCTTGTTAGCACAAGCTCAGACACCATGGTCATAAGCTGTTCTAATGTCTCAACATTTACACGAATGGTTTGCGCTTTTACTGCGCCACCTTCTTTTGGTTTTGCGTCATCTTTTTGAGCTGCAGCTGGTTTTGCAGCTGGGGCTTTTACTGTAGCTGGAACTTCGGCAGGTACTGGGGGTTCAGGCTCAACAACAGCTGCTGGCGCTTCATCAACTGAAGGAGCGCCGGCTCCAAAATCATCAGGTCCAGGAGCATTCTGGAAGGCAGCTTCTAAATCATCTAGAGAAACTTCACCAGGTTTTAGTTCACGCTCTAATTCCTGAGAGGCAGGGGCTCCGGCTTCTGCAGGTTCTTCAACGCTTTCGCCATTCATGGCCTTCATTGCCAAGGCGGACATGGCGTCAAGTTGTTGAATTAAATCTTGATCAACACCTTCAGGTTCAGAACCTTCTTGCTCTAATTGCTCTAGAATTTCTTTTAATCGGTCAATTGTATCAAGAATTAGCGACACGCCTTCAGATGTTGGGGTCGCACCATCTCTATATTTACCCATTAGCGTTTCAGCTGAGTGAGCTAATGCTTCAAGTCTTGGTAGCCCAAGAAAACCACAGGTTCCCTTGATTGTATGTACCAAGCGGAAGATATTATCTAAAATTCCGCTATTTGTTGGTTCTTGTTCAAATTTTACGAGCTCTACGTCAACAACATCTAAACTTTCAGCAGTTTCCGTTAGAAATTCGCTCAGGAGATCGTCCATCACTTGTATCCTTTTCCCCAAAGCCCTGTTAGCTTTTTACCCCTTGGCCAAGAGACTCACTCATAGAATCA
>CAXIDO010000295.1:0-3832 GCA_964022745.1 uncultured Methyloligella sp.
TGATTTTTCTATACATGTGTGGGCTGAGCTATTGTGACGCTTTTGGGGCCGTGAATGCGAGAAGATTGTCGCTTTATCTTCTCTGCTGAGACAAAAATACAAATTTTTTTTGAAATGCGGTGATTTGTGTTCAACTCACCCCTTGTGATTTTGGCAAAAGAGTGGCAGTAAAGTGCGCAATAATTAATTAATTTTTTGCTGAGTTCTAATTTTGAGGTGTCTGAATTGTTTTTCAGAATTTCCTTATCTACACATTTGCCAGTTTTTGCACAATTGATAGGCCACATAGCCACAGATCTTCGATTTTTATGTTTTTTTGTAAAATACTTGACCTATCGCAGAGCGAATCAGTGTTGATACAATTAGATAAGCAAAGATTTTACTGTTTGCTGCTTTTAAACAGCTATTTCATAGCATTTTGATGATGCTTAATGTTAAGGGCTAAAAGAGCCCTTGTTAACGAGCTTTGAAATGGATTGCGTTTTCTTGGGTCAATCTATTGGCCTTTTGAACTTGATGTCACTTTCAAAGCAGAACTCTAAGGGAGGCTAATTTGTCTTCAGACCATAATGATGAAGGCCGTCGGGATTTTTTGATGGTCGCTGCCGGTTCTTTTGCTGCTGTTGGCGCTGCGGGTGCCCTTTGGCCACTTGTTGACCAAATGAACCCTGATGCTTCAGCCAAAGCTCTGGCTTCGATTGAAGTTGATTTGAGCCCGATTAAAGAGGGGCAAGCCGTGACTGTTATGTGGCGCGGTAAACCTATTTTTATTCGCAAACGAACAGCTGAGGAAATTAAAGAAGCTGTATCGGCTGATTCAACTGACATGCGTGACCCGCAAGTTGATGGCGAACGTGCACAAAAGCCTGAATGGCTTGTGTTGATTGGCATTTGTACGCATTTGGGTTGTATTCCTCGTGGACAATCTACAGGTGATGTACAAGGCGATTTTGGTGGCTGGTTCTGCCCATGCCATGGCTCTCACTACGACACATCTGGACGTATTCGCAAAGGCCCTGCACCGACTAACCTCGAGGTGCCGCCTTATGCCTTTATTTCAGATACGAAAATTAAAATTGGTTAGGAGCAAACATGTCTGATCATAGCTCAAGCTACGTTCCCTCCAACGGCTTTACGCGTTGGCTTGATGAACGTTTACCTATCATACGGTTGATGTATGATTCATTTATTGTGTTCCCAACACCGCGGAACCTGAACTACCTTTGGACTTTTGGTGGTATTCTTACATTCTGCTTAATGGCTCAAATCATCACCGGTATCGTGATTGCCATGCACTTCGTACCACATGGTGACCATGCATTTGCTTCTGTTGAGCATTTAATGCGCGATGTTAACTGGGGCGACCTTATCCGTTATACACATGCGGTTGGTGCCTCTATGTTCTTTGCAGCAGCTTATATTCACTTATTCCGTGGCCTTTACTATGGATCATACAAATCTCCACGTGAGATTATCTGGATCTTTGGTGTGGTTATTCTTCTTCTGATGATTATCACGGCGTTTATGGGCTATTCACTTGTTTGGGGCCAAATGAGCTTCTGGGCGGTGACTGTGATTACAAACCTCTTTACAGCAATTCCGATTGTTGGTGAGAGCATCACTCAGTGGATTTGGGGTGGTTATTCTGTTGGTGATCCAACATTGAACCGCTTATTCAGCCTTCACTACTTGTTCCCATTCATTATTGCAGCCCTTGTTGGTTTGCATATTTGGGCTTTGCACGTTGTTGGCTCTAACAACCCAACTGGTATTGAAGTGAAAACAAAATCAGATACAATTCCTTTCTTCCCGTTCTACGTGATTAAAGACGGTTTTATGGTTGTTGTGTTTATGCTTCTGTTCTCCTGGTTTGTGTTTTATGCGCCTAACTATCTAGGTCACTCAGACAACTTCATTGAAGCTAACCCCCTACAAACACCACCTCACATCGTGCCTGAATGGTATTTCTTACCGTTCTATGCGATTTTGCGGGCTATTCCTGACAAGTTGTTTGGTGTGATTGCTATGGTTGCAGCGATTGTTGTTCTGTTTGTTATTCCATGGCTTGATACATCTAAAATCAAATCAGTGAGCAAACGTCCTTTATTTATGCCGTTCTTCTGGTTATTTGTGATCACTTGCTTAGCTCTTGGTTATTTGGGAGCGAAGGCGCCTGAAGGATACTTCCTTCTTGCTAGTCAGCTTTTCACTGCATACTACTTTATTTTCTTTATCGTCATTATGCCCGTGATTGGTTTGATCGAGACACCTAAGGAATTGCCAGACAGTATTACAGAAGCTGTTGAAGGCAAATCTGGTAAAGAAGGAGCTTCATCATGAATTCTATTCTAAAGAACACATTTCTAAAGAATACATGGAAACTAGTTTCTTTACTAACTGCTATGATTGTTGGCACGGTACTTTTTGCTGGCTCAGCTTTGGCTGCTGGCGGTACTGGTCCTGAAGTTAAACGGCAGGAGTGGAGCTTTGGTGGCTTTAATGGCCAATATGATAAAGCTCAATTGCAACGCGGCTTTGGTGTTTACAAAGAAGTTTGCGCTTCATGTCATGGTTTGAAACTACTTTCTTACCGTAACCTTGTACAAAAGGGTGGTCCTGAATTTTCTAAGGAGCAGGCTTTAGCGATTGCTAAAGAAGCGACTGTGATTGATGGTGTTGATGAAGATGGTGAGCCAAAAGAACGTCCTGGCAAATTGTCAGATCGTTTCCAAGGTCCATTTAAGAACGAAACCGAAGCTCGGTCTGCGAATAATGGTGCTTACCCACCTGACTTCTCAGTTCTTGCAAAGGCGAGAACCATTCACCGCCATGTGCCATGGTATACAGAGCCTTATTGGTGGGCTTATGACATGGTGACAGCTTATGAAGAAAAAGGCTCAGACTATATCTATGCCTTGCTGACAGGCTATGGCACAGCACCTAAAGGTGAGGTTATGGGTGATGGGATGAACTATAATAAGTACTTCCCAGGTCATCAAATTGCGATGGCAAACCCTCTTACTGATGATGCTGTTGAATATACCGATGGTACAGCTACCACTGCAGAGCAACACGCTAAAGACGTGACAGCCTTTATGGCGTGGGCTTCAGAGCCTCATTTGAATGCACGTAAGAACTTGGGCAAGCGCGTTCAGATCTATCTATTGATCTTTGCGCTTCTGTTGTTCCTTGCTAAAAAATCTGTTTGGGCTCGCTTAAAGCATTAGATATGAAGCACTAATGATTTAGTGAGATCTTCAATCTCACAAGATAAATTTAAAAGCCGGTTCACTTGTTGAGCCGGCTTTTTTTTATTGTCATATTTATTTAAAAAATATTTATAGACGCCTTATCGATTTTTATGTTTTGGTTTTATTAGTTTTTTGTTTTGCGATCCTTCATTGATGCGCTTCAGATGCCTTCTCTTTGTTTCAGATGCCCACATAGCATCTGCAAGAAGCATCCCAGCTATCATAAAACCCAATTCACTCTTGGGAGGAGAGTATTAAAATTTTTTAAAATAGGGATGAGGTTTATGACCCAATCAGTTTTAGGCATTGTTGGCGGTAGTGGTATTTATGAACTTGAAGAGATTACCAATGCGGAGTGGAGGCAGATAGACAGCCCTTGGGGGAAACCTTCAGATGCTATTTTATTTGGTGAAATTGAAGGCTTGCCAGTTAGATTTTTGCCTCGCCACGGCAGAGGACATGAACAGTCTCCTTCCAGTATTAATTACCGGGCAAATATAGATGTGCTTAAGAGAGCTGGGGTTACGGATCTTGTTTCTGTTTCGGCATGCGGCTCTTTAAAGGAAGATTACCCGCCTGGG
>CAXIDO010000296.1:0-3829 GCA_964022745.1 uncultured Methyloligella sp.
TTTTATCCACTTTCTCTCTCTTTGCGCTAATTTCAATTTTCCTGGATGGCATTTCATTCGTTGCATCAAGTGCATTGCTTATAAGATTAACGATAACTTGCTGTAACCGAACTTGGCCTCCTAAAATGAAAACCGGCTCTTTTGGAAGTTTCAAATCTATTTGGGCTGAATTATTCTTTATTTTTCCAGACATGATTACTATGGCATCATTGAGAACCGCGGCCAACGGTACTGCTCCAAATTGTTCCTCTGGTTTGCGTGCGAAATTGCGTAGGTGCTTACTGATTGCAGTCATTCTTCCGATTAACTCAGAGATGCGACCTATGTTATCTAAAGCATCTTTAACTTGACCTCGCTCTAAAAAAGTTTCTGCATTATCAGTATATGATCTCATTGCAGAAAGGGGTTGATTAAATTCATGAGAAAGGGCAGCAGACATTTGCCCCAAGGCAGCCAGTTTGCCAGCTTGGATGAGGTCTTGTTGTGTTTGACGCAATTGTTTTTCAGCTAAAATTCGTTCTTCTATTTCTGTTGTAAGTTTTTCATTCGCCGCATTCAGGTCTGCGGTTCTATTTCTAACATTTTTTTCAAGTTGTCCTTGGGCTTTTCTTTGTGACTGGATACGATCCAAAAGGGCATTTCTTCTTTGTGCGATAAAAGCAAGCAAGAGCAGCAATAACAAGATAAATAGTAGAAGCAAAAAAGCGATTAGATATGATTGAATTATAGCTGATTTTGTTGATGTAAAAGTGTGGACTGTCCATCCAGCTTCATTCATCCTGGTTGAACGGGAGATATAACTTTTTACAGTGTTGCCCGTCCTAATGGTAAGAATCTTCGTGTCTTTATCCAGCTTTTCCTGAATGTTTATTTTTAAAGGCCTTACCTGGTCTATCGGATAACGTTTTGTTTCATCTAATTCTTTTAATAATTTTTTGGGTAAGTTAGTTAGGGAGTTAAATAACCAAATAGGGCGACTTGACATAAAGATAATGCCGTGTTCGTCAGTTACTATTATCTCTGTGTTATTGCCTCTCCAATTTTTCTCGATCTCATCAATGCTAATTTTAACAACTGCTACGCCAATGATATTATCGGATACTTTAACTGGGGCTGAAAAATAATACCCTCGTTTCAAAGAAGTTGAGCCTAAGGCAAAATATCGCCCCATACGTCCATTCATTGCATCTATAAAATAAGGTCTGTATCGAAAATTCCGTCCGATGAAAGAAATTGGTCCATTGTAGTTACTAGCTGCGATCGTTAATCCCTGGCTATTCATGATGTATATATCAGATGCTTTTACATTTTCTGCCAATGATTTTAGAAATCGATTGGCTTTGGGAATAAAGGCCGCATTTTCTGTCTTGAGCAAAGCGGTTTTAATGAAGGAATAATCAGAAATTAATCTTGGTAGTGCATCATACCTGTTTAGCTCGCCGCGTAGGCTGGCAGTTATCAGGCTTAATGAGCTTTCACTATTTTCAGCGGCTCGGAAATAGAAGTACTTTTCTATTTGCGTAAAACTAAAGACGAAAACACCGAGGAATACGGCTCCGATCAAAACTTTAGTTATGTTTTTAGATATCAAATTGTACATGGAGGTTAGTATTCTCAAGTTTTTATCAAATTGCAAAGAATATTGAGAAATTATTATATATATACTTACCTCTATTCGATGGTGTGTTTTTGTTTTTTCTAGTAACTTATCTTCATGGCTTTTAGGCGTGAGTAGAGCGTTGTGGGTTTCATGTTTAGGAGTGCCGCGGCACCATTTTCTCCAGACACCCGGCCGCTTGTTGCTTCAAGTGCGCGTTTGATGTTTGTTTTTTCAAACTCGATCATTTCTTCATTTGTTAAAATATGTATGGTGTTTTCATAGTGTTTTTCTATGGTTGTGCTTTCTGTGTGGTTTGTCGCCATAATGTTATCTGGGAAGTCGAATTTTAATTTTCCGTTTACGGCCAGAATGGCGGCGCGCTCCAGTACATTTTGTAACTCTCTTGCGTTGCCTGGCCAGCTGTATGATTTTAAGGATTCGATGTTTGCTTTGGTTAGTTCTAGTTTCTCTTTGTTTATCCCGTCGCAAATGTTTTTAAGGAAATGATCTGCTAGAATTGGCAGGTCGTTTAAGCGTTCTCGTAAAGGTGTGCATTCAATGGGAACGACGTTTAATCTGAAGTATAAATCTTCTCTGAATTTTCCCTTTGCACAATCTTCTTTAAGGTCTCTGTTAGTTGCTGCTATTATTCTCACATCGACTGTGCGTGTTTTATCTTCGCCGACCCGCTCAAAACGTTGGTCTTGTAAAACACGTAATAATTTTGATTGTAGATCAAGTGGGATTTCGCCGACTTCATCTAAAAAAAGAGTTCCGCCATTGGCAAGTTCAAAACGGCCGATGCGGTCTCTAACGGCGCCAGTAAAGGCGCCTTTAATGTGGCCGAAGAATTCGCTTTCAAATAGCTCTCTTGGGATGGCTGCGCAATTCACTCTAATGAGGGGTCTGTCTCGTCTCTCTGAGACATTATGAATGGCTCTGGCGACTAGTTCTTTTCCGGTGCCACTTTCTCCGGTAATGAGGACGTTGGCGTCTGTTGGGGCGACAAGCTCTATTTGCTCTAAGATTTTATTGATTGCATCTGAATGGCCGAGAATGTTGTAGTGGTTTGTGTGACTGCGGATTTCTTCCTGTAAGTAGGCGTTCTCCATTTCTAGTCGTTTGCGTAATGTGGCGTTATCTTCGAGCGTTGATTTTAATTTTTCTTCATCTTGTTTGCGTTTTGTAATATCTCTAAAAACGATTACGGCACCGACGACAGCGCCAGCATCCCTAATTGGTGTTGAGGTGTATTCAACGCGAATGGGTTTGTTGTTTTTTGCCCAGAAGACTTCATCGTCAACTGTTTTTATAGTTCCCTGCCTAAAGGCATTGTATATGGGGCAGTCTTCATGGGGGTAGTGGGTGCCATTTGCTTTGTGGTGATGAATGACGGTATGCATGTCTTTGCCAACAAGCTCGGAAGCTTTGAAGCCAAGCATTTCTTCTGCTGCTGGGTTAACGAAGGTTGTTATGCCGTCAACATTTACACCATAAATACCTTCACCGGCGGCTGCTAATATTAGCTGGTTTTCACGTTCGATTTCTCTAAAGTAGCGCTCTGCTTTTTTCCATTCATCCAAACCATCTTTTTGATAGCGATTGGCTTCGTCATCCATGGTACGTCGATTGAATGCATCGAGGTCGATTATAGAAAGTTGTATGCAGGTTTTATCTTGCCAAGTACTGGCAATAGCTGTGTGCTCTAAGCGAAGTGGTTTGCCATCAGGTTTGCTTAGGTGTAATTCGCGTGACCTTGAAAAGCCTTTTACAAGGGCTTCTTCAGTTAAAAGGTGTAGTATACCTTCTTCATCAGGATAAAGTTGGCCGATGGTGCGGCCGAGAATTAAGTTTTGAGGCAAGTTAAAGAGGTTGGATGTGGCTTTATTTGACCTGATGATCAGACCGGTTAAAGGATCAAATATCAAAGATGGATCGGGGGATTTTTCAAAGGCGCCTCTGATGATTTCAGTGCTTAATTCCCTGATATCCGCTGTGTTATTGAGATTTCCTGATAGGTCTTTCATATTTAAGATCCATATTTTTCTTAGCAAGGAGGTGGCTAGTTACCCTGGGAAACAAGGTGTTTCTTGCTAAAATGTTTTACGAAATTTCATAAATTAATTTACCACATGTCGTAAATTATGAAAAGTCGTAATATTTTTTGTGTCGATAAAATTGTTTAAGTTATTGAATTTTATAAAAATAAAACTTTTTTATCAGTTGTCA
>CAXIDO010000297.1:0-3828 GCA_964022745.1 uncultured Methyloligella sp.
AAAACAAGAACATCGCAAAAGACAGCCAGGGCCGTTTGGTTGCAATGAGCCGTAACTTGGTTCTTGTAATCAAAGATGCTGATGGTAAGGAACTTGCCACACATAAAATCTTGCAAGGTGCTCACCTTAAGGTTGATGCCGGTGACAAGGTGAAACGCGGTATGCGTATTGCTGAATGGGATCCTTATACCCGTCCGATCCTTTGTGAAGTTGATGGTACCGCGACATTTGAAGATTTGACAGATGGTATTTCTGTTGACGAACAGTTTGATGAAGCAACAGGTATTGCCAACCGTGTGATTATTGACTGGCGTTCTAGCCCGCGCGGTGAGAACTTGAAGCCTGCGATTATTGTTACTGATGCAAAAGGTGAAATTAAAGAAACACAACGTGGCGGTGAGGCTCGATCGATCCTTTCTGTTGAAGCAGTGCTTTCAGTTGATCCGGGTGCGAAAGTGAAAGCTGGTGACGTTCTTGCTCGTATTCCTCTGGAAAGTGCGAAAACGAAAGATATTACTGGTGGTCTACCACGTGTTGCTGAATTGTTTGAAGCACGTCGTCCTAAAGATCATGCTATTATTGCTGAGATTACAGGTACCGTTGAATTTGGCCGTGATTATAAAAACAAGCGCCGGATTGCTATTGTTCCTGATAATGAAGATGAAGAGCAAGTTGAATATCTCATTCAAAAAGGTAAGCACCTTTCTGTTCAAGAAGGTGACCGGATTGAAAAAGGTGAATATCTTCTCGATGGTCACCCAGCTCCGCATGATATCCTAGCGATTAAGGGTGTTGAAGAACTAGCGACTTACCTGGTGAATGAAATTCAGGATGTTTATCGTCTACAAGGTGTGCCGATTAACGATAAGCATATTGAAGTTATCGTTCGTCAGATGCTGCAGAAGATTGAAGTTGAGCATCCTGGTGAGACATCAATGCTTAAAGGCGAACAGATTGATCGCTTTGACTTCCATGATAATAATGCAGCTGCTGAAGCTGATGGTCGTCAACCTGCGAAAGGTAGCCCTGTTCTACTTGGTATTACAAAGGCGAGTTTGCAGACGAAGAGTTTCATCTCTGCTGCCTCATTCCAGGAAACAACACGTGTTCTAACTGAAGCTGCGGTTGCTGGTAAATCTGATACTCTTGAAGGTTTGAAAGAGAACGTTATTGTTGGACGTCTTATTCCGGCTGGTACGGGTGCTATGCTCAGCAAGTTGCGCAAAGTTTCAACCATGCGTGATGAACTTATTTTGAAAGAACGTAATTCTGGTATGGATGTTGAGAGCCCGATCGTTGATGAGGAACCGGCTGAAGATGTCATTGTACCTGATGCACCTGCAAGTGACCCAACAGCAGCTGAATAGGGTGTTCTTTAAAAAATATATTAAAAGCCGCTTCTTTTGAGGCGGCTTTTTTTTGTCATGTTAGACGGATAAGATCGCTGTTATACGTATGAAAATATGAATTGGAATTTTAGTTTTAAGATTATCGTTTTGAATTTTTAAATGGAGAGACTTACAGTGTCATCTAACTTAAAGGCTCAGCGCGAAGTGTCAGGCAGTGCTTCTTCTTATAATTGGCTGGCACGGCAATTTCATTGGTTTATTGCTGTTCTTATTTTTATTGCGTTTGCTTTAGGCTGGACGATGGAGGGGCTGGAGCTTTCCAAGAGCAAGCTCAACTTTTATGCATGGCATAAGTCGCTTGGCTTACTCATTTTAGTTTTGGTTCTTTTGCGTCTTTGCTGGCGGGGTTTGACAAAAGTACCTGAACACTCTTCCACTCAAGTGCCAGGCATTTTTCATTTTGGTGCTAAGTTGGGGCATTTTTTTCTCTATGCCGTTCTTATTCTTTTGCCTTTGGTAGGCTGGCTTCGAAGCTCAAGTGCGGGGTTTCAAATTGTAATTTTAGAAGTTTTTCCCGTACCTGATTTGCTTTCTAAGGATGATGCACTTTCTAAACAATTGGCTGAGGTTCATGAGCTACTTGCTTTGTTTCTCGCACTTCTGGTTGTTGGCCATGTTGCAGCCGTTGTGATTCATCACTTGTTTTTTAAAGACCCTGTTTTGCAAAAGATGAAACCAAATCTTTTGCACAAAGCTTTGATTGCTTGTGCGCTATCAGGCGGGCTGGGATTCTATGTTTCTTATTCGAATTTTTCAGCTTCAGAAAAGCCGAAGATTTCCTCAGAGATAAAAAATACTGAGGAACTTACTAAAGAAATTGTTACTGAAGAGACTGGTTCTGAAGGGAATTGGCAGATTGACGAGAAGCTTAGTCTTTTAGAATTTACAGCGAAACAAAAAGGTGCCAAAACCACCGGTGTTTTTAAAAAATATAAATTAAAACAGTTGGATTTTAATCCTGAGGCGTTAGATAAATCTGTTGTTGAAATTGAGATTGATGTAACTTCAATCTCTTTGAGCAATCTATTAGTAGAGCAGACTTTAGCAAGTTCCGCCTGGTTTGATGCGAGTGAATTTCCTAAGGCACTGTTTCGATCGAAACAGTTCAAGTCCCTTGGTTCTGATGTTTATGAAGTCAGTGGAGATTTGCAAATAAAGGATATAACCCATCCGACAGTATTGAAACTAACCATTCAGCTTGAGGATCGTGACAAGTCTACTCCTGCGGTTATTGAGGCCAAGGGAGAGACCAGTATGAGCCGATTGGCTTACAAAATTGGTCAAGGGGAATGGGCTTCGACTGATGATTTGGCCGATGAAGTTCAGCTCAAGGTCCATATTCGTGCCTTAAAGAAACGCTAGAGATTTACACAAATTAATTGCATCAGTTAAATGCTCTTAGCACTTTATGTAATTCTATATTTTTGATGTTATACGGAGAAAAAAATGAAAAAATTACTCGCACTTGCAACCCTGCTTTTAGGCTTTTCTGCACAACCTGTTTTGGCAGAAAGTCAAACTTATAAATTTGATAGGAAACATACTGAAGTTATTTTTTCATATCGTCATCTGGGTCTATCTCGTGCTTATGCCGGGTTTAATAAAGTTGATGGTACTTTAAAGATTGATCGTAAGGTTCCTGAAAAAAGCTCTATTAATGTTGTCATTGATGTGAAGAGCTTGGATACAGGAGTGGATGTTTTTAATGGACATTTACAGGCAAAGGACTTTTTCCATAGTGCTAAATATCCGAAAGCTACATTTGTAAGCACTAAAGTGAAAAAGGTTGCTGGTAATAATTTTAGAGTGACAGGTAACTTGACGATTAAAGGCAAAACAAAGCCAGTTAATCTAGATTTGAAACTGGTTGCAGATAAAGAGCATCCTTTGGCAAAGTTTAACCCTAAGATGAAGGGCACTTATGTTGTTGCGTTTTCTGGTAAGACTGTGATTAAGCGTAGTGACTTTGGTATGGGTCTTTATGTACCTGCGACCAGTGATGAAGTTGAAATCATCATCGAGACAGAAATGCTGCGTAAATAAATTTGTTTCACAATTTTAGAAACTTTTTAAATCCAGGCTGATTTATTCAGCCTGGATTTTTTGTTTTTGGGTTTGGTTTAGAGCACTCTCAATAAAAGGCATTAAGTTTTTAAATGCATCTTCTTGATTGAGTTTTACGGCCATTCGTTTGGCGTTATTTTTAAATTCTGTCGATGTGTTCAACAGTTTTAAATTTTTGGCAAGATTGTCTACCGTTAGATCTTTTAATTTAATTGCTTGTGGTCCTAAGCCTCTATCAAAAATAATCTGCCCCCAGAATGGTTGATCAAACCCAAATGGACAGATCAATGTTGGGCAAGCTGCTCTAAGACCGGCAGCTGTTGTACCGGCACCGCCATGATGAACAACGGCTTTG
>CAXIDO010000298.1:0-3812 GCA_964022745.1 uncultured Methyloligella sp.
TTTGGTCGTATCCAGTAGAGCTACCCTTGACTGGATAACCCCTAATTCTTCCATTTTTTGTATTCTACGCCAACAAGGTGTGGTTGAGAGCCCGACTTTTTTACCGATTTCAGCGACAGGAACGGTGCAATCCTTTTGTAAAATCTGTAAAATTTTAACATCCAACTTGTCTAACATTAGGTTTTTCTCGCTTTTTGCTCGAATATAGACGTTTGCATTCAAGGATAGATCGCCATACCGAAATTTTATATACAAACTATACCGCAAATCTTTCCAAAACCTAACCAGCCTGGAATGAACAACTCCTTTATTTCAAAAATTAAAAATAATTACTATAGAAAAAGATATTAAACCGAATTTCTAGAAATAAATTTCCCGTGAAGTTTAATGGTTTCCTGCTGGTGGAAGCTTTAAATCACCCATTTTGTTCATCTCTCGTTCTAGAATCTTGGGTTTTTCCGACGCCAGTCACTTGGCCACTCGAACTTCCCTTGCCATATGCCAACTCTCTGATCTTTAGCCTGACGCTCCTCAGATTTATAAGCACTCCCGTAAGATACGGCCCATCCCAACTGAACCATTTTTTTGTTTAAATTCATATCATTAACAAAACATGTCGCTAAAAGTCGTTGATGACGATCAAACTCCGTTCCCTTGCAATCTAACTTTTGAGAGCGTATCATTTTCCGAAGTGCGGTGGTGGACGCCCGTCCACAGCGCCAAGATTGCCCTTCTTTCTCACATTTTTGCTGTAATTCAGGGGCATCTATACCTTTTAAACGTACTTTTTCACCATTTAGAACAAGGCTATCACCGTCAACTAGTCGCGATATAAAACTAAATTCATCTTTAAATGCCATATCTTCAAGCCACAACATGCCTGCAAACAGCAAAATGGCAGCTATGACCATTAATTTTGAAAAATCAAATTTCATGAAAGCCTCTTGAATTTTATGAAGAATTAAGAAAAATAAACCAAAAATTAAACGGGAAATTAGGAATTGCAGCGCTAAATTATACCATTATTTTAACCTCTTCTTATAATTTTTAAATTGTGAGTTTTTTCAACTTTAAGAGTTTGTCTGTGTCACAAATGAAACCCAGTCACCAAATCACATCACAAGCCACAAATCCCAGGCTGGTTTCTTCTGTGAAAGAGGCTCGGGATCGCTTGGGTCAAAAACAAGGTGCAGAGCGCTTTGAATACGAACTTTTGTTGATGTTTGCACGAAATGAGCTCACAGCCTCTCTGTCTATTCCCCTTTTCGCTGTTATTTTAGCCTTGAGCACAACTTTATGGGCTCCGATTAGTCATATTGTTGCCTGGTTGGGTATGATCTTTATAACAAAAGGTATCATCCTTATCCTTTGTCGTCGCTTTACAGCCTTGCCCCGTAAAGACCTCAACATTGCACTTTGGAAACGACGTTTAACAATTGCTGAAATTTTTTACGGATTAGCTTGGGCAGGTATTGCTATTATTGCCAGTCAAACCACCGACCAAGCGGCCCATATTTTCATCTTTGCTTCTTTCATTGCCGTTATTTCAATTCGGATGATGTTTGCATCTACAGTCATGCCTCTTGTTATCAGTGGTACTGTACCGATGACCATAGCCCTGGTTACTCATTTTTTGTTGTTGCAAACACCCTTTTACTGGGCCATGGCAGCAATGGCGATTGGCATTCATGCCTATTTGATTTTTCTCATGTCTGGCCTGAATTCAACCGTTCATGCAATGCTAGAGTACCGAGCTGAAAAGGATGTGTTAATCGGGAAACTTGAAGAAGCAAAAGCCTTTTCAGATGATGCTCGCAAAAGAGCTGAGGAAGCAAATTTAGCTAAATCGAGATTTCTGGCAACGATGAGCCATGAATTAAGGACACCGCTAAATGCTATTCTAGGTTTTTCCGAGGTTATGAAATCAGAAGTTTTTGGCCCTCATTCGAACCCTACATACAAAGAATATGCTGAAGATATCCATACAAGTGGCGATCATTTGTTAAACCTCATCAATGAAATTCTTGATTTATCACGCATTGAAGCTGAACGTTATGAATTGCACGAGCAATCTGTAAAGCTCATGGATATTGCAGATGATTGCCAACACTTGATTTCTATGCGAGCCCGCAATAAGGGCATAGAAATTCAGCTAATTGAAGATCAGGCACTTAACCCTTTGTGGGTGGATGAGCGCGCAATTCGCCAAGTTTGCCTCAACCTTTTGTCAAATGCCGTTAAATTTACACCTCAAAATGGCACAATAATTATGAAGATTGGCAAAACGGAAGATGGCGGCCAATACCTTTCCGTGGAAGATACAGGGCCTGGCATCCCTGAAGACGAAATTGAAAAGGTTTTGAAACCTTTTGGTCAAGGATCATTAGCTCACGAAACAGCCGAGGGTGGTACTGGCCTCGGATTAGCTATTTGTCAAAAATTGATTTCTATTCATGATGGGCATTTCTCTTTAAAGAGTGAACTGCGCCATGGAACTATTGTGAGATTTGAAATTCCAAAAAAACGAGTGATCGCAGGCATGGCTCCTTTAGCGAACCCTTATAGTGACAATTGGAATGAAGAGCCAAAACCACTTGATCCGAATAGTAAAGAATTTGAAGATCTAACAAGTCAAATTCAGAAGATTATAAAAACCAGACAAGTGAAACGAGAATATTACGCTCATCGCGAAAACAAGGAGCTTGAAGGCCCTGTTTTGAAACTAAAAACAGCATCCCCTCAAAAAAGAGGATGATCTTTTTCTATCTTTTATGACCAGCCCTTTTAGAATTGTTTTTTATCGTTTCAGGTTTTAAAGTTCCCATTATTTATAACTACAAGGCACTGGACTTATCTTATCCGATCACTATCTTGTTCACGAATTACTCCAAATAATAAAACTGAATTTTTGTCTTTAAAGATCCATCTTTTTGATAAAGAGTAACTGATGATCAAAAAATTTGTAGATTTATTATTTGTATCTTTTTTTTAAGATTTCTAACTGAGGAGGTTTAAGTGAGCACCTGGATAGCCCTTGGATTACTTATTATATCAGGCTTGATACTTGTTTTATATCATGATCAAGGCACTATAGGCGGCCTTGATAGCTCTAGCTTTGCAGGCCTTGTTGCTAGCTCTGCACTGCTTATCTGGTTAGGAAGCTCCGTATTGCGTGATTGCTCCGGTCGCCTTGGACAAGCTTTTAAAGACATTCTGACGTGGACAGGCATCGCCCTCATTCTTGTTATTTTTTATACCTTTCGCACACCAATCCTTGAAGGCAGCGACAAGGTTTTACAACAATTACTCCCCGCGGGGGTAAACTTTACCCTTACACCTGAGGGCGCTGAAAAGGCTACTGTGCGCTTAAGAGTTAGGGATGATGGTCAATTTGTTGTTCGCACCACTACAAATAATCGCCAGATTTCTATGTTGGTAGACACTGGTGCTTCACAAGTTGTGCTGAGTGCTAAAGATGCACGCGCTCTTGGAATTAACATGGCAGACCTTAATTTTATTATTCCCGTGAGCACTGCAAACGGGCAAACCATGACAGCTCGCTATAAAATTAACTCTCTTTTTATTGGTCCAATTAAACTTTACAATGTAGAAGCTTTGATCGCACGAGAGGGAGATTTAAACCAGAGTTTGCTAGGTATGAGTTTTTTAAGACGTTTGCGTTCTTATGAATTTACAAAAGATTTATTAATATTAAGAAGTTAGACTGATATCCTTCATATTTAAGGATTTTAGAGACAGTTTTTGAGGCTAAGATGAAACGAAGTTCAGGTGTAATAAGAGAAGCTTTACTT
>CAXIDO010000299.1:0-3803 GCA_964022745.1 uncultured Methyloligella sp.
TTGTGTAAATCCAAAGGTGCGTTATTAAAATTTAATAAGTGTGGTTAATCTTGATGAGGCGGTCATATTTATATGAAAGTAGCAAGCTTAAGAACCAAATGGTGAAGAGACAGGCTATGGGGGATTAGTCCAACCCGCCCCTTCAATCCGGATACTAACTAAATTTTCAGAGACTATCCAAGTATTTTTTGAACAATCTCATAACTATCCTTAGAGAGCTTAGATTCGAGAGAAATAGCCTTTAGCTGCTCTTTCATAAGGTTTTGGCGAGTAGGCTCAAGTTTTTGCCAACTTCTAAAAGAACCAATTAAACGTGCTGCAATCTGCGGATTAAAGCGATCAATCCGTAAAATTTGCTTGGCCATTAACTCATAACCCTTGCCATCCGGTCTGTTAAATTGAGTTGGGTTAGCACCAGCAAATGCCGCCAATACAGCCCGTACCTTATTCGGGTTCTCAATGTTAAATTTCTCATGCCGCAAAAGAGAACGCACTGTTTTAAGAGCTGATGGAAGAGGGCACATAGCTTGAAGGCCAAACCATTTATCAATCACCAAATGATCATCAAGCCATTTATCATGGAAATCTTGAAAGACGATATCTCTTTCAGCCGAGCGATGCCCGTTTAATGATTGAAGCGCAGCCACCGCAGCTGTCATATTGCGCGCAGTGTTATAATGAATGTTCGCCCTCTCATACTCTTCAGCCATTTCTGTTGCAGTTAAGAACATAAGGCACGAAGCTCTCAAACTGCGTTTGCCTTCACTCAAAGCATCAGGTGAATAAGCACCGCGACCCTTATGAGTTTCATAAACCTCAATCAGGCCATCACGTAGCGTTTTGCCAATAGATTTGGCCAAGGCTTTTTTCGCGCGTCCATTGGCTGTAGGGTCAATATTATTCCCCAAAGCACGTACCAAATCCGCTTCAGTCGGAAGGGATAAAAACGCAGCTCTGTAAGCTGGGTCAATCTCTTCGTTTAAAACAGTCTTACCAATGAGGCGAGCTAGGCGAGCATTTCCACCAGGTGACTTACCATCCCTAATACGTTCAATCATATGGAGAAGTGAATTTGTAAGTAACGTCTGAGCCGCTTGCCAGCGATTAAATAAATTCACATCATTTTGAGCTAGATAAATCAGTTCTTTCTCAGTGTAATCAATTCGCAAATTCACAGGGGCTGAAAAGTCGCGTAAAAGCGAAGGCACATTGCGCGCAGTCACAGATTTAAATTCAAAACTTTGTGACGCTTCTTTAATATGAATGACGCTATCTTTAATCCGCTCACCGCTCAGCAACTTAGGCGCTTTGTCACGGCCACCGGCTGCAACAAACCCAAGACGCAATGGAATATGCAGTGGCACTTTCTTTGATTGATCTTGTGTAGGTGCTGTTATCTGTTCCACATTAAGAGTGCCTGTCTTCTTATCTTCATTGAAGGTGTATTTACAGACAAGCTCTGGCGTCCCAGATTGATTGTACCAGGTGGAGAATTGCGAAAGGTCAGCCTTATTCGCATCTGCCATTGAGGCAATAAAATCTTCAACGGTGGCAGCCTCGCCGTCATGGCGCTTGAAGTAGAGATCCATGCCCTTGCGAAACCCTTTAAAGCCAACAATGGTTTCAATCATCCGGCAAAGCTCAGCACCTTTTTGATAAACCGTTGATGTATAAAAGTTATTGATTTCGATATAACTATTAGGACGGACAGGGTGAGACAGCGGACCACCATCTTCAGGAAATTGCACAGCTTTCAAACGGCGAACATCCATAATCCGCTGCACAGCACGGTTACGCTCATCAGATGAAAATTCTTGATCACGGTAAACGGTAAGTCCTTCTTTAAGGCAAAGCTGAAACCAATCACGACAAGTAATGCGATTGCCTGTCCAATTATGGAAATATTCATGCGCAATCACTGATTCAATCGCCATGTAATCATTATCGGTAGCTGTATCTGGGCGAGCAAGTACAAGCTTGTCATTAAAGATGTTCAGCCCCTTATTTTCCATAGCTCCCATATTAAAATCAGAAACAGCTACGATGTTGAAAATCTCGAGGTCATATTCTCGGCCAAAGCGCTCTTCATCCCATTTCATTGAGCGCTTCAAACTATCCATCGCCCAGTCACAGCGGTCTTCTTTTCCATGCTCAACATAGATGCCGAGTTCAACTTGTTTGCCGGAGGCCGTGGTAAAACTATCTTTGACAACGGCAAGGTCACCCCCAACAAGAGCAAATAAATAAGCCGGTTTCGGATGGGGATCATGCCAAAGAGTGTAATGAGTACCAGCAGTTTTTCCCTCACCTTGCTCGATCAAATTACCATTCGATAATAATACAGGGTTGTCTTCTAGTGAGCCTTCCACACGCACAGTAAAGACCGCCATTACATCAGGACGGTCTAGGTAATAGGTAATCCGGCGGAAACCTTCTGCTTCACATTGCGTACAATAATTACCAGATGAGCGATAAAGGCCAGAAAGCGCTTTGTTGGCTTCAGGGTTACAAACTGTATTGATCTCTAGAGTAAAAGCTTTTTGCGGCAGTTTAAAAATCGTCAGCGTTTCATCGCCAACCACATAGTCACTCTCAGCTTTTAAAACAGAACCATCAATCTTTACTGATTTGAGCTTAATCATCTCACCATCAAGAACAAGCTGAGCATCTTTCTCACCAGAAGCAGGATTAGGGCGCATTTTTAACTGAGATGAAACTTTCGTCGCTTTAGGAGACAGTGCAAAGTCGAGGGATACGTCATCTATAAGATAAGCGCTGGGGGTATAATCTTTTAAATGAATAACAGGTGGGTTATCTGTGCGCATAGCTAAAATCCTGCCTAAAAGCCTAAATTTTCAATAAATGGTGTAAAGACGGGCAATAATGGCGAAGTTTTATGTTTTGAACAAGGGGCTTAGTGCATAAATACTACAAAAATATATTTAGATAATCATAATGAAAAATTATCGATTGTGATCATAGATCATAGCTTATTGGGCTACTAACCTACGGAAAAGATAGAAAAAATGAAAAATAACCCTTACCCTTTGCCAATTGATAGCGAAGAGGGGCTTAAAGCCCTAAAGTCAGTAAAATTACTGTGTTGCGATATTGATGGCGTCATGACTGATGGAGGCATGTACTATGGGGCTGAAGGGCAAATCATGGTCAAATTCAATGTCTTAGACGGCATGGGCATAAAACTTATTCAAAATCTGGGTATTAAGACATGTTTTGTCACGATGAGTAATACAGATATCATTCAATCCAGAGCCGATGTTTTAGGTATTGATTATTGCTTTATGGGTATTTCTGATAAACGCGTGAAAATAGAAGAATTGACCAATGAATTGTCAATTAACTTCAATGAAACAGCTCATATCGCAGATGATGTGAATGACCTCTCATTGCTAAAAGCTGTGGGGTGTTCTGTAACAGTTCCAAATGGTGTTGAAGAAGTCAAATCAACAGCAACCTTTATCACACACAAAGCTGGGGGCTTTGGTGCGGTCAGAGAGCTATGTGATTGTCTGGTAAAAGCACAAACATAAATAACAAAGTCTTCATTGACCTTTTTAAAATTTATATGACGAGCTCGTTGAGTGTTCATACGAAAGGACGAAACAGCCACGAGCCTTATCTGCATTGCACCTAAAATTCCAATATGCTAGAATATTCAAAAAATCATATGTATGAATATAAAGTATCCTTTTAATTGTGTATTCGAAAAAATAGGGGACGGGCAAATGACACTCAATAGAAGAGACTTACTAAAAATAGGTGCAACAAGTGCCTCACTCATG
>CAXIDO010000300.1:0-3780 GCA_964022745.1 uncultured Methyloligella sp.
TCGAAAGAAAATGAGGGTGCCAATGCACAACAATCGGATGCGGGCAAACATTTTATTGCTCAAATACCCTTAACTTATGGTCACCCTTGGCTTGGTTATGAAAGTGCGGCCGGTTTTTTCCCCGACTTAAAAAACATCACGGTTCGTATGGTACGCCGCGGGGCTCAGACTTTTGTACCTCCATTTGATGATGTGACGTTACAAGATGGCGATGTTGTAGTGCTAGCGGCGACCCGTAAAATTCTTTCTGATTCTTTGCAATTATCCAGCAGCCAAGCATCAAATAATCAAACTGCAACCAAATCTGATGAAGATGAGGAAGCTACTGATCAGTCAGCTGATCGCCGTACGCCGCGTCGTAAGTCTTTATCTATCGCAGAAGCTGTCGTGGCACCCGCGTCTCGGCTTGTGGGTGCCAACGTAGACCCTGAGATTATTCATGCTGAAACGGGAATGGATTTTGTTGGCATTCAACGGCGCAGCCGCATGGGACGCGGCGCGATTGAGGATATCCGTTTAGAACCTGGGGATGTAATTTTATTACTTGGCGAGAGAAGTGACATTAAGAGTTTGCGCTCTAATCGGAATTTACTGCTGCTTGATTGGCTTACCGAAGAATTGCCGCAAACTCATCATGCTTTAAATGCTCTTGTTATTTTTGGGATAACCATTTGGCTTGCTGCCACTGGTGTTCTCCCTATTGCTATTGCGGCAATGATGGGGGCAGTTGCGATGATTGCGACAGGCTGTTTGAATGTTCGACAAGCCGCACGGGCAATTGATGGGCGGGTTTTTCTTCTTGTTGGGACGGCTTTTGCTTTAGCAACACCACTGCAAATTACGGGAGGTGCCCAATATGTTGCGACCAGTGTTGTTAGCACATTTTCAGACTTTGGCCCCGTTGCTCTTCTCTCAGCCTTTTTCTTGCTAACTGCTGTTTTGACTAACTTTTTATCCAATGCCGCGACAGCCGCTCTTATGGCACCGATTGTGGTAAGCGCAGCGCGAGAAATTGGGGCAGATCCGATGCCGTTTATTTATGGATTAATTTTTGCGCTAAACTGCTCCTTTGCAACGCCTATTGCTTATCAAACAAACTTGATTGTTATGGGACCAGGGAATTATAGTTTTAGTGATTTCTTGCGCGGCGGTGTGCCATTGATCTTCCTTATTTGGATTGCATATTCTTTATTTGCACCGTTTTATTTTAACTTATGAGTTGAGCTGAATTTATGACGAAACAGGGAAAGGACTTTCCAGAATTTTATCTGACAAGGCCACAGCCCTGCCCGTATTTGCCTGACCGTGATGAGCGGAAATTATTCACACATTTAGGGCCGGAAGGGTCTGTTGCTGATTTTGATTACCTTCACCAGGAAGGGTTTCGTCGCAGCCAAACCATTGCTTACCGCCCTCAATGCGAACATTGCTCAGCCTGCACCTCTGTTCGCATCAGAGTTGATGAATTCAAGCGGAGCAAATCTCAAAAACGGGTATGGAGTAATAATAAATCTCTCATTGCAACACGAATGGATGCCCTTTCAAGTGCTGAGCAATATGCTTTGTTTAAAGCTTATGTTGAGACCCGGCACAGCGATGGTGGCATGGCTGACATGACTTTGTTCGACTATCAAGCCATGATTGAGGATAGTTTTGTTGATAGTTTTTTACGAGAATATCGTGCGCCAAAATCTGGTATGCCATCGCCTAAAGAAACAAGTTACAGCTTTTCTCTAAGTAGTGAGACCTACAAGCCCAAAGCCTCTTCAGACCTTATTGCTGTGGCCCTTTGCGATCTGTTAAGTGATGGTATTTCACTTGTTTATAGTTTCTTTGAGCCCAACCTTCATAGCCGCAGCATTGGGACTTACATCATTCTAGAGACCTTAGACTATGCGCAATCAGTTGGCCTGCCCTATGTCTATCTCGGCTATTGGGTGAAGGGGTCGCAAAAGATGGATTATAAAGTAAAGTTCATGCCGCAAGATCATTTGATTAATGGTGAGTGGGTGCGTGTTGAAAGCGCAAAAGACCTCTAAAAGCGTTATCTTTTTTGTGTTAGATTCAGAATTTTTTCCAGGGCTTTCAGGTATTTCTTAAAGGCTTTTTTTCCAGATGGTGAGAGTTCATAGACTGTATATGGTCTTGTACTTTTTTGTGTATCGCCGATGACCATCTCACTTTCAATAAAACCAGCTGCGCTTAATTTTTTTAAATGAGCATCAAGGTTGCCATCTGTAATTGAGAGCTTTGATTTGAGGTCTGCAAAACTTTCTCCTTTTACATAGAGCAAGATTGAAAGCCTTGTTCGCACCGGTTGATGAAATAGCGGGTCAAATTCTGGCAGGGTATTCATGCTAATTTCTCTGTTTTCATTAACTTTTCAGTCTTTTCATCCCAGCGCCATAGTGGTTTCGCGTATTCAAGGTGAACGCCGCCAAGCCATTGATCTAGCTTGATTAATTCTGCCGCATCTCTTTTTCCATCCATGACTTTCTCACCTAGATCTGTGAGTGAGAGGATTTGATCTTTGAAATCTTCCATTTCTATTTCATGATCTGGCGGACTTAAGAATTTTCCGTTTGGACTGCACGATAAGAGAGGCTGCTCACCGTTACACATTTTGCTGATTTCTCTAAAATGCGTCCAATCGCCCATAAAAAAAACGGTTTCAGAATTCATGAATTCTATGAAGTTTTGCACCGGATTGGTGACGCCATTTCTGACAAGTTCTAGAATTTTATTTTGCGTTTTGTTTAATCCGTTTTTGAGAGACGGGTATTCTTCCAAGTGGCGCATTAAAGCGGCTTTTAAAAAAGGCAACGATGATAAGTCTGATTGAATATATGTTTCCAGGTGAGTTGGGTCTGGTTCACAAAAAGCTTGCCAGCCTGCATTGGCGATTTTTAAATGTTCTTCATTAATTGGCCTTTTTATTGGCACTAGTGCCTCAATATGCTCTGGCGATAATTGGCCGAGACCTCTGAAAGGAATTATGCCCTCATATTCATTTATGCAAACGAGACTTAGTTTTTTACCTTTTAAATCTTGCCCATGAAAAAACTGTAGAATTTGAAGAATTTGCAATTGGTCTAGTAGGTCATGTTCGAACCAAAGGATGACTTCTTCATAATTTTTAAAAGCCTTTAGGTGCTCATCCCTAATTTCAAAATCACGCGTAACATCACTTAATGGCATTGCCGGGCCTGAGAAATACTCCGCTCTTATTTTTGAATGTTCTTCTAAGCTTAGACCTTTTGGGAATGGGCCAGACTGCATCGTATCGCGCCAGGGGAGCACATCACCTTCAATATTTGCAGCTTTCAATAAGCTGCCCGCTCCATCGCCATTTGTAATATGAAGTGTATTTCCCATGCTCTGAAGTAACCCCCGGATATTTATCTTCAATCAGAAAAAACAATTAAACTCTGTAAATCAGAGTTACTCTGTAACACAGAGTTTTTATCTACTCAAGCCAATTCATTAGATTGCTCCAAACACAAAAAAGCACTCTCATTTCAATGAGAATGCTTTTTTGTTTGCGCTTCAGATGCCCACTTCGCATCCGCGCTTTTTAGTTGCGCTCCAGATACCCACTTCGCATCCGCGCTGTTCTTTCACCTATTTCGGAGAAAACTTATTTGTTTTAGGGAAACCTTTTGGTGGCATTCTTCCAGCAGACGCTCTTGCGCCTTGCCACTCGATTAAGCCATCAGCTTTGCAATTTCGCCCAGCGCTATCAACCCAGGTGAGACCTTCTTTTTTATGGAAGGTTTTAAT
>CAXIDO010000301.1:0-3773 GCA_964022745.1 uncultured Methyloligella sp.
GACGCCACTTCAGCGTCAGGACATGACGCCAGGGGCGTCCGGTACCTAGCACCGGCCATTGGAGTGCCGACTGCTTCACCAGCGCGGTTGCTGGTGGGCAACTAAAGGAGCTTTAAAAGAGCGGGCAACCTAAAGCGCCACTAAAAAGGAATAGCCGTGAGAGAGAAAAGATCAGCCTGAGCGGAGTTTTGCAAGCACAGATAAAGCATCACGAAGAAGGAGCTCAGCCCACTTCGGGCTGAGGGACATGGCGAAGCAACAGCGTAGCCCGGTGCCTAGCACCGCCCCATTGGAGTGCCGACCGCCTTAGCGGTCGAATAGCACGTGAAATATATCACTGCAAAATACCATCAAGTAAATTGCCGCCTTCTTGTTTGCCATCAATCAAACCATTAAGAAGACCCTTCATTTCCTCACTGGAAATTTTCTTCTTCTTTAGTTTTTTGACAGCATTTTTAACGGATTTTACGGTGTTGTTAATGGCCTCACCGTTATTTTCCAATAAGCCTGCAGCGTCAGGAATAAATTTAGGGTTCGCCATGGGCCCTTTAACACGGATTGGAATGTTAATGCCAGCAAGAGCTGCATTGCCGCCTTGCCCTGCAAGTGAGCTCACCAATTTAGGTTGTAGGCCATAATCAATCTGCTCGGTAGGTAAGTTCAGAATGCCCTTGCCTGTCATGCGCAATAGTGGCCCCTTCATCAGAAGGTCTTTATTTTCAATAACACCGCGGGTGATAACAAAGCTGGCGTTAAGATCACTAAAGTCTGTTTTTTCAGTAGGCTTGGAAGTTGTATCAAGCAATTTACCAGATTGAACATTGCGGATCATACCAGGAATATTCACCCCTTCAATCGCACCGTCAGCAAGTGTAATACGGCCAGTACCATTCAGAGCTGAGATAAGTTGGCTCTCTGTGTTGCCAGAACTGAGAATATCCAGATCAACATTGCCAACACCTGAAAGCCAAGCTAAGTCAGCAGCATTTTTCAAAAGAGGTTGAATTTGGATTTGCTTCAAACCAATGCGCCCTTTTAAAGTCGGGCGTGGCTTAGCACCATTGAGGCTGACATTCAAAGAGCCAGTGCCACCATAGAGCGAAAAGCTTGGTAGTTGAGCGGTAAGCAAGCCTGCATTCACCTTCAAACCAACCTGTGCTTTTTCAAGTTTGTGCTTTTGAAAAATCAAACGACTGGCAGATAGCTGCACTACAGCATCAAACGCTTTCAAAAAACTCACATCAATTTGCTCAGACTTCCACGCAGCGACAGCAGTTTTACGAGGGCCTGTTATGTCATCAATCAGCTTCTGTTCAATAGAAGCTTGCTGCTGCATATAAGGTGAAAAGTCTAGAAGGTCAGTACGAAGCTGCGCTTCAATTTTGGGACGAGTTCCGTTCGGACGCAAACGCAGAGCACCAATTAAAACACTATTATCAACTTTAATCGTGGCCCCAGTTAGTTGGAAGACGTCAGGCGTTCCAGATAATTTCCCGCGAATATAAGCCCCGCCATAGCCGCGCTTTGGCACATCAACTCCAAGCCAGCTTAACAAGTTTTGCAAAGAATATGTTTGAACATCCGTATCACCTTTAAACTCAACTTTGTCAGCAAAGCTAACTTTCCCATCAAACTTGCCCTCAAAACGGTCTGAATTAAAAGTGAGGCTAGTATCAACTTCATCACCTTTTAGTAAAGGGCCTAAGGTTGAGATATTTGCGGCTAAATTAATACGGTCTTCTAAATAACGAAGAGTACCTTTAGCTACGACATCTTTTTTCAAGTCCGGCGCTTGCACAGAAAGATTAATAGCACTGACCATTGTTTCAGAGTTTTCTTTCTGATCAATCACCTTCACGGCGCCATTAACAATCTCGATTTCACCAATAATTATGTCCGTATTGAGCCCTGCCTGTTGAACATCTTCGAGTTCACCTTCATTTACAGAAGGACCTTTTGGATCTTCAGCAGCAGAAGTGTCTTGTTCTTCAGAAGTCTTGGTGTCTTTAGAGTTTTGCGCCTCAGCTTCTTCTTGTTCCAGTTTTTCAAGGGTACGGGCAATAATGTCACTCGTATCGAGAGTTTCTGCCTGAGCAACTTTAAATCCAGAAGATTTTCTGCCAGTAGAAGAGTTATAAGTACCATTGCTTAAATGTTTAATGCCAAGAGAGCGCAACAAAGTCGTTTTGAATTGTGAAGGTGACAGGGCTGCCGTTTTGAATTCATAGTTCACACGGCCGCGGCTATCTTTAATCAAAGCAATTTCAGGGCGATGCATAACAATGCGGCCAATCTCAACACGTTTGCTCAAAAGTGGAATTAATTTTAAATCCGCTTGTAAGCGCCCCAATTGCAGAAAGTTCGGCCCTTTAATTGAAGGGGGGTTATGAATAATAATATTATTCAAGTCGATGCCAAAGCTTGGAAAAAAGCGATATGAAATCTTTCCTTTAAAGGTGATGTCACGGCCGGTTTTTTCTTTCATAGCCGCTGAAATTTGTTTCTTTATTGTCTCTGGCGGAACAATAAAGGGAAGGGCAAAGGTCAAACCGATAACCAAAATAAAAAGAGCTGCAACCCCAATACCAATACCAAGTGGCCAAGAAAAACCCGATTTTTGTTTCAAAGGTTTTTCGCCATGAGCGCCAGAATGAGCGCCAGAATGTGCATTAGCGTGCTGGCCTGAATTGCCCTCAAGCCCAGAACGAGCTTGCCCTGCATGCATATTCGTCAGGCCATTATCACTTCCGGTGTCTTGGGCTGCATATTGCGAATTGACTTGGAATTGAGAGGACATGTCTCTGGTTGCCATACCAAGAGGCTGTGTGTTCACAGTTTGAGAATCAATTGAATGAGTTTCACCTGGCTGTAAGGCTTGTTTAGCTGAAGCTCCCTCTAAACCACTCTGGAGATAGTTGTTTGAGTTATTAGTCTCTTGTTCTACCGATTGATCAAAAGAAGAATTTTGCGTTTTTAGAAACGCATCTTCATCTTCTTCAATGAGATCTTGAACATCTTGTCGTTGTTCAAACTGATTTTTTTCGCTTTCGTGCAGCGTAGGATATTGGTTGGCAACCTCAGCGAGTGATTTGTTGGTTAAATCGGGCTCCGATTGAGAGCCAAACTTTGACTCTGCTGCAAGGCCAGTGGCTGTGTCAGCTAACGAGCGTGTTTGTGGTGCATTATGACCTATGGCTTGTTGGTTGACTGAACTATTATCTACAGAAGCTGAATAGTTTTGCTGAGGCTGGTTTTGTCTATGCTCTTCATTTGCCTGAGATTCAGTTGAATGAGCATATTGTCCCTGAGCTGAATTTTCACCTGGCTGTACATTTTCTCCGGAAGGTTGAATAGCTTCTTGAAGGTGCGGTGCATTAATTTGATGTGCTTGTTGGTTTAGGTCCCGTATCTCTGGCACTTGCGCGACAGGCAACCAATTGTCAAACCCCTGACGCCATAAGAAATCACCATCTAGCAATTCTCTTTTTTGCACAAGTTGCGTGAGATCAGCATCTGTGACGGGGCCATAGGTTTTGCATTTCATAAGTCCAGAGTTAAAAATCACACCTTAAAAGATCACAAAAAGGAACATGGGCTTATCCATTATAAACAATTGCCATCAAGCGATAAATATAAAAAATAGATCAATATATAAATCTAAAAAGATTTATCGATCATATAAATTTAAGCAATGCTGACTGATGATGCTACCCCTAGGGATCCGCTATATTCATGATTTGGGCCTTAAGACACAGAATATCAACAGATTAAGG
>CAXIDO010000302.1:0-3748 GCA_964022745.1 uncultured Methyloligella sp.
ATTGGTAGACAGGCGTTAGTTTCCCCAACACTTGCTGCATGGAACCACCAGAGATTTCCCTTAGGTCGCTTTAATTCACTGATGCCATAGCGTTCTTGCTCGCGCTCTAAAATTTCTTTGCCTTTATTGACACGGTACTTGAAGATGAGCGGTGCTATTGGTTTGGCTATACTGGTTGCTAGTTTATATGATTTTAGCGCGAGGCCTGGTTTGAGAGTTCTCTCCCAGAGAGGAAGAATTTTCTTTGGGCTTCTTTCAGCCAACTCATGAGCGCGCCTTGTAACTTTTCCCATGGCAGCTTCTAACTCTAGGCGTAGTTTTTCTAATTCCTCTGGTGTGCTGTGACGTGGTACGTGAATGGGATCGCCAACGACAAACCCTGTTTTTGAGCTGGGCAAATTAATGGTGAGCCGGCTCCAGCTTTTAAATGTGATGGCTCTTTTTGTGGCAATGGCGGCAGGAATGATCGGTTTGCCTGAAAGCCGTGCCATTGTGATAATGCCTTCTCCGACCTTTTGAGCGGGACCAGGTGGGACGTCTGCGGTTGAGACAATGCAAAAGCCTTCTCTCAAAGCTTTGATGGCTTGTTTTAAAACTTTTGCTCCGCCGCGATCTCTTTTTGAGCGTCTGCCTGCTGCGCCGGACCCACGTATGGGAGTGACGCCGAATCTTGAGACGAGTTTGGCGGCGAGTTCGGCATCTCCGTGAGCACCGACTACAATTTTCGCTTTGATTTCTTCTGGTCTGATTGTGGGGATGAGTAAAAACTGTCCATGCCATACGGCCAAGATGAATGGGTCTTCTTTTAAGAAGAGTTCATCCGGGTTTTCTGGCTCACAAATGGTTATTCCTTTGCTTCGTACATATTTTATGTATTTTGCAAGGCCATCAGCCAGTCTCTCCCCCCAGAGAGGGTTTTTTAAAAGTTTTTTGAGCATGTTGTTTTTTGCTTTTACTCAGCTGGTATTTGCTCTTTAGCAGATTGAGACTCTTCCGTGTTAGAAGAACCGTCTGTTTTATTCGTTGTCGTTCTAAATTGGGTTGAATGTAATTCTGAGAACAAACCGCCTTTTTTCAAAAGCTCTTCATAGGTCCCCATTTCAACCATTTTGCCGTGAGCCAGAACACAGATCAGATCAGCTTGCTTCACTGTTGTGAGACGGTGAGCGATCATCAGCACTGTTCTTCCCTTCATTAAGCCATCGAGAGCCCTTTGGAAGGTAGCTTCTGATTTGCTATCGAGAGCGCTTGTTGGTTCATCGAGAAGCAAAATAGGGGCGTCTTTTAAAATGGCTCTTGCAATGGCGACCCTTTGTTTCTCACCGCCAGAAAGATTGTTGCCTGCTTCACCAATGGTGCTGTCATAGCCTTTGGGGAAGTTTTTAATAAAGTCGTCAGCTGCAGCTGCTTTGGCTGCTGCTTCTATTTCTTCCTGCGTTGCGTTTGTCATGCCATAGGCGATGTTATTTGCGATGGTGTCGTCAAATAAGAGAGGTTCTTGTGTGACGAGAGCTGTTGCCTCTCGCAAGGTTTTTAGGGTTAGGTTTGAGATGTCCTGGTCATCAATTTTGACGGTGCCTTTTGTTGGGTCATAAAAACGTAATACCAGATTTAGTATGGTGCTTTTGCCCCCGCCAGAGGGACCAACCAGGGCGACAGTTTTACCAGGCGGTACTGTGAGGCTGAAATCTTCAAACAAGGGTGCGTCATCTTCATAAGAAAACGAGACATTTTCAAAGGTGATTTCGCCTGATGTTAATTTAAGATCTTTCGCATCTGGTTTTTCTTTTAGTGCTACATCGCGATCTATTATGCCATAAACGCGGCTGGCGGCTGCAACACCTTCTTGTATGGCGGTTTGTAAGGTGGCTAAAGATTTTAAGGGTTGATAAATCAACATAGCTGAGGCCATGAAGGCTGTGAAATCGCCATAAGAGACATCACCATTAATGCCGTTTGTGCCGGCATAGTAGATGACCAAGGCAAAGCCCAGGCCGGTGAGGAGTTCAACAGCTGGACTAGATATGGCACGGGCACGCATGCCGCGCATGGTATATTCCATGGCGCGGTTTATAACAGATTGGGCGCGGTCTAATTCTTTATGCTCTTGTCCATAGGCACGTACGATGCGAAGACTACGCAAGGTTTGTGAGATTAACGTTGAAAGTTCGCTTGTTTCAACCAGGCCTTTTTTGGTGGAGCTGTGCATTTTTTTGCGTTGTCGTGAGAGAAGATAAACCCCTAGAGGCAGGGCTATCATAATCATGATGGCCATTTTCCAGTCTATCCAAACCATGACAGCTGTTAGTGCAACAACTTTGAGAGAATTTTCGACCAAGGCGACGAGTGTTCTGCTAGCCGTGTTGCGAATTAGAGTTGCATCATTCAGGAAACCGGCAAGAAATTTGCCTGAATGAATGCCTTCAATCCAGCTGAGATCAGCTTTGGTAAGACCATCAAACATTTTGATACGCATGTCAGCAACGAATTTTTCTCCCAAGTAACCAACTGTGACACTCGAGATAAATGCAGCAAATGATTTTAGTGTTGTGACAATGATGACAGCGGCACAGATGTAATAAATCATCGAGGTATCTTTATTGACAAAGATATCATCTGTTGCGCGCTGAATGAGTAGGGGAACGGCACCGGTTGTTCCGGCGGAAATGATCATGGCAAAGCTTGAGATAAGGACCAGCTTTATTCTCGGGTGGAGGTGCTCTTCCCATATTCTTTTGGCGACGGCCTTTGTGGTGTAATCTTCACTGAGGATGTCGCTGTCGCGATCAGCTAATTTATTATCTGAAAAGAGTTTTTCTTGCACGAGATCTTATGTCCGCTTCCTAAATACACTGTAAGCCAAGGTTATAGGACGTATAGCGAAATTAAACCAGTCTTCTATCAAAGAATGGTAAGTTTTATCGACTAATACCTAACACAAAAAATTGACGACACCCTCAGTCTTTTAAAGTTGATTAGCCTCTAATTAACTTCTGGCTCAAGCAGGCGGTGCATGTGGACAATGAAATAACGCATATTTGCGTTATCTACAGTGCTTTGTGCTTTGGTTTTCCAAACACTATAGGCACTGGCATAGTTGGGGTATATGCCGACAATATCGAGATCTTCAAGATCTTTAAATGTAATGTTTTCTAAGCTTGTTAGCTCACCACCAAAAACAAGATGTAATAATTGCTCATTATTTTCATTTGACTTGTCGTTCATAGTTCTTCCTTTAGTTTTGCTTAATAGCTTGTTCTGTTTTATTTATAATTGGTTTGTATAATGATTTTGTTGCTGCCACTACACTTGGATGGCGAATTTCTTGATTGTTGTATGTGATTGTATTTCCCAGGTGGGTGCTCATTTGACCGCCAGCTTCTTCTAAAATCAGGTGAGCGGCTGCGATATCCCAGTCATTTTTAGGTGTTAGAGAGATTGTGGCATCTGCTGCACCTTCAGCAATGCGGGCTATTCTATAGGCCATTGAACTGTTCCAGGTGCGGGTGGAAGGTTTTTGAGTTTCTTCAGTGAAAACGCGATTAAAGTGTCCTTTTGAGGAAATAATATGCGCTTTTGATAAATCTGTGGTTGTACTTGTGGTTATTTTTTTATCGTTTAAGAAGGCGCCTTTTCCAGCTTCTGCGCTGTATAATTCTGATTTAACAGGATTATAAACAACACTTAGTACAGTACGGTTTTCTTCAATTAAAGCTGCAACGATTGTCCAATCTGGCTTATTTTCTAA
>CAXIDO010000303.1:0-3746 GCA_964022745.1 uncultured Methyloligella sp.
ATCCTCTCTCCAAAATGCTGGCCAGGTCCATACGTCCGCTGAATATGTTTACCCGTTTCAGTATCTTTGAAATCAAGCTCAAACTTTCCTTCCATCACCGTGTAGAACCCATCAGCGATCATGCCACGATCAAAAACCACATCCCCTTTTCTAAAGTGAACATATTTAGTCGCAGCTCTCTTTGGCGGCTCAATCAGAGAAATATTTCGCGGTACGAAAGAATGCAGCATCCAATTCAATAGAACACGCATTTTCGTCACGAACCCAGGCAAGAAGGAGAGGTAAAAAGATCGCCATAGCAACCAGGCCATAAAGCCTTTTAATTTAATACCATTTACTTCAGCAACAGCCTTCGAGGCACCAAGTGACGCCATCGAGCCCTGGCTCACATAAGCAAATTCTTTCAGCTCCCAGCCATGCAGCACTCGGCGAATATTCAAACCCAATTGCTTACCTTCGCGCACAGCAAACTGAGCCGTTGGCGGTGCAAAATCATGCCGCTCTGATGGATTATCAGTGAGAGGAATAAGCGCAGCATCACCCAGCGCCCAAACATCATTTTTGCCGGGCACACGCATACAACGATCAACTTTAATTTTACCCCACTGCATCTCAAGCCCAAGTTTCTCAACCAAGGGGTTCGGTCCAGTGCCAATTGTCGCAACAACAGTTTTTGTCGGAATGATATCCCCGGTTGATAACTCAGCACTCGTCGCCGTCGCTGAATTCACCCCAACATTGGTTAAAACTTCAATCCCATTTTTCTCAAGTTGTTTTTGCGCATATTCACCTAATGACGCCGGAAGTTCCAACAAAATACGATCAGCAAATTCAATCAATTTCACTTCGATCTCATCCGGAGAAATATTTGGAAAGTATTTCAGAGACTTATCAATCAAGTGCTTAATTTCGCCAACGGTCTCAACACCAGAAAACCCAGCCCCAACAACAAGAAAGGTCAAAAGTCGTTTCTTAATTTCAGGCACTTGCGCCACATCAGCATGCTCAAGGCAGCGAATAACATGATTACGCAAAGTAAATGCATCACCCATATATTTCATGGTTAGCGCATGCTCGGTCATACCTGGAAAACGAGAAAGGTCAGCAGTTTGTCCCATCGCCAAAACCAACTGATCATACTCAACCTCAACGGGCATTCTGCGAGTTCCCTGCAAAACAGTGATTACCTTCTGATCAAAATCAACATTAATAACCTCAGCTAGGCGAACTTGTACATTTTTAAGCAATAATCGCAGAGACGTAATCGCATCAGATGAGTTAATCCCACCGCCCGCAACTTCAGGCAGCAATGGCTGAAAGACAAAATAATTATCTTTATTAATCAACTCAATATCGGCATCCTTGCCCATTTTACGTCTGAGTTCTTTAGCAGCAAACACACCTGCAAAACCGCCGCCAATAATAACTATTTTCTTCTTCGCCATAAGTAAGCTTTCATTAAATTAAAGGAATTCGACCACATCCATAAATGAGGAAACTATGTCGCTCATAAGTTATATTTATCACAACCTCAACACGATAAAAATTCGCCTAACAAACAATAAAAGAGCAAGAAATTTGATCTAAAGAGGAATAAAAGTCAGATAAACACCATGAAATCTGTGGCAAAGACAAGTGATATGGAAAACACACTAAGAAGTAAAGGCGCAAGAACAACTCAAAGAAGCAATGAAACAATAACCAGCGAAAAATATTGAAAGAAGGGAATTGCAGCCCCAGATAAAGTCAGCTATGGTGGCGCCAATTCATTCAAAAGCACCCGTAGCTCAGCTGGATAGAGCGCTGCCCTCCGAAGGCAGAGGTCGCACGTTCGAATCGTGCCGGGTGCGCCATTTCCTCAGTATTCTGCGCTACATACAAGCTCTGCCTTGCTCCATCTTTATAATTCCGACATACTTTCTGTAAAACAAACGCTTACGAATTTAAGTCACGGAACGATAGAGACCTTACATGCTCAATGAAACCAAAACACTTTCAGCAGACATCGCCAACTTAGCAAACTTCATTGATCAAAATATACTCACAAAATCAATGGCGATTGAACTCTCAATCATCGCTATAGCTCTCATTATAGGCTGGCTAAGCTCTCACTTCTTGTTCACCACAGCTGAAAAAACACTCAAGAAAGAAAAACATAAAAACTTAACCAACAAATATTCCAAATATCATAAACAAATAAGTGAAGTTAGAGACGTTCTGTGGCCACTAATTTCAGGGATAATTTTATGGACAACATACAAAACACTACCAACTTTTGATTTCTACATAGCTGGTATTTTAAGCAAAGCTATTCCCTTTCATGCAGTAAGAATATCTGCCATCCTAATACTCTCATGGGCCTTAATTCGCTTTGCATCTATTTTCATTAAATCTCCCGAACTTTCTCGCACCTTTGAGTTTGTAACTTGGGGAACAGCCGCCCTCGCCATTCTTGGTTGGTTATTTCCTCTTATTAACACTCTTGATACGGTTGGCATTCACCCAGGCAACACGAACATCTCAATTTGGCGTATTTTCCAGGTTATTATTTTACTCAGTTTATTTTTCTGGTTAGCTACCGTCGCATCAAATTTCATTCGAAAGCAACTGCAAGTTAGCACCTCTATTGCCCCTTCATTGCGTGTGCTATTTAGCAAAATATCATCCTTCGTTTTTTATACAGCTGCCATTATATTTGCGCTTAATACAGTCGGAATTGATTTAACCGCCTTTGCAGTATTTACTGGCGCACTAGGCGTAGGCCTCGGTTTTGGTTTGCAGAAAATCATCTCAAACTTCATCTCAGGCATCATTCTATTATTAGATAAATCCTTAAAACCCGGTGATGTAATCGAAGTTGAAACTGGAAATGGGATTACTTATGGCTGGGTTGAAAAATTAGGCCTGCGCTACACTTCTGTCACCACAAGAGATGGCACAGAAACTCTAATCCCCAATGAAACATTCATAACAAACCCTGTAACAAACTGGTCGTTTTCAAACTCAAAAGTCCGGCGTAAAATGCCCATAGGCGTTGCCTATAATACAGATGTCGAAAAAGCCATGGAATTATGTATCGAAGCGGCATGTTCAGTAGAGCGTGTCATAGATAACCCAACCCCAGTCTGCCAATTACGCGGCTTTGGAGACAGTTCCGTCAATCTAGAAGTGCGCTTTTGGATCGGAGACCCTCAAAATGGGGTGAAGAATGTTGAGAGTCAGGTCAATGTAAAAATCTGGAAATTATTCCAAGAACACAATATTGAGATTCCATTCCCGCAAAGAGATGTCAATCTGCGCTCAGTCGACGGAACCCCTCTCGAGATAAGAACAAGAGAATAGCACAGTTACCGCGACGGTTGCTAGTAGGCAACCTGAAAACTACTCAAAATACTAACTCAACGGCACAGCACATTCGTGCATAAATTTAACAGCTGAAACATCAAAACCGCTAAAACGGGGGTTACTCAACACAAGTTTGCTATTTGCATCTTCAATCTTCACCCATCGAAATTCTTCTATAGGAACCCCTCGCGGGTTAACAATTCCATCAAGCTCCAGTGCCAAGAAGTTATCATCTTTAGAAACCGTTTTTTGAGAAGCAACCCTGTACCACGGCCCTTTTCCTTTTTCGTCATCAGTCACATAGACATTAAAGGTCTCATTCCAATTTATATCTGAGCGCGGTTCATGGACAATAATATCTAGCCCCTTACCATTACGAAAACATTTATGCGGGCCAACAA
>CAXIDO010000304.1:0-3746 GCA_964022745.1 uncultured Methyloligella sp.
CTTGAGAGATAAAGTCCCAATCCGTTTTATCACACCTGAGCCGTTTCTTGGTCATCTCGGAATAGGTGGCATTGGTCATTCAAATAGCTTGTTTGAAAAAGAATTCAGATCAAGACAAATTGAATATTACTGTAATGCAGCCATCGACAGGATCGACAAAACAACGGTGCAGATTATCTATTTTGATCGTGAAGGCGCTGAATGTGGTAGGAAAAAATTTAATTCAAGATATGGTTTAATCTGGCCTGCCATGAGAGCAGCTGATTACATCACAAAGGTCAATGGCCTAACTGATAAAACAGGCTTAATTCAAACCAACAAATTCTTGCAGTCTAGTCTCTATAGAAATATTTTTGCCATTGGTGAAGTTGTCGCGCAAACCAGCTTAAGGCAAGCAGCTCTTGAACCAACACCTATGGAAACGGGTCAGCCATGCTCAGATTTCTTGAGAGAAAGCATGACTAGCACCGTTGCGGGAAATTTAGCTGAAGTCTTGCGTCATAGATATCCATGCTACGAGCCTACTGGTAATGGTTTTTTCATGATCAACTATGGAGAAAGAGGGGCCGCATTTTTAGCTGTGCCTCAGAACCCACCCCGGAACATAGATCGGATCATAGAAGGCCGCTTCGTTCATATTATGCAACGAACTATGGAGCGGTATCACTTATCCAGATTAAGAGCTGGCGTGACAGAGCCTATTTTTGAACGACTTATCTTTAAAATTATGAAAATGCCCAGAATTAAGCAAAAAGCAGCGTAAGAATAATTAAGCAGAAAATTGCATAAATCAAAAAAAACGTGCCCTTAAATGAATAAGGACACGCTTTTCTATTAAACATTTTTTCATAGACCGCGCACTAAATTGCCAATCGCCAAAAGCACATAAGCTGAGACAGCAAGCCAGAATTCTTGTGCTGTTATAAATGAAGGAATGTTTACCAGACCTTGGTGACTGGCAATGGCAGCAACAGCCAATATTAGTGAAATCAAAAAGATAAAAATTGTTGGTGGATTTAGTCGCATAGTGCGCCCCTCTCATAAATTGTTTTTTTCCTGGGGGAAACACCCCCTGTCCCAATTGCCATAACATTGTTTCTAAACAGTTTTATTATTTTTCCAGAAACGTTAATGGTCGTTAACGATTAGCATATCGCCTCCAGCAATTACACATTAAAGCCTGCTCTCTTCGTCTAATTTGCTAAATTCACCCCCATAAATTGCCTATAATTTGTAGTTTTGCACTCATTTTAGGCAAAAAGTCGCTTTTTTTTGTGGTTTTTATGGTTTTATGTGGCCATTAATAAAACGTGGATAACTAGCAAACGGCTTATGACAAAGCGCAAAAATTTAAGCTCAAACGCATCTAAATAGACGGGATATAAATCGGGTGAAGAGGCGCGTTAATCTAGTCAGAAGAAAAATAAACTTTTTGTACGATTGCTATTTATAATGTCCATTCTACATGGGGAAAAATTCAATGGTTTGAGCTTTTAACCAGTGAAATGAATAAGTTGCTTAAGAGAAGTCAGGCGCTGACAAATAAAAACACGTCAGATGTGAAAGGGGGGCGTTTACACAATGAATGGAACAGAATTTAGCGCTGCTTTCGCGGGTGCATTGAGCGCACTAGAACAAATATTTTTCTTTGTAAGTATTATACTGATACTCCTGATAGGAGCTTGGGTCACGGCTATTTTCACTGGTTCGCAAAGCCATACTGTTACCAAATCATCTGTAAATGCTAGACGAAAAAGCGACAAAAACATTATCCGTCATCTGACGCTACACAGAGTGCAAGGCGATGAATTTGGTTTTATCGGGGAGCGTTTGCTGAATATTATTCGCAGTGAGTATGCAAGTAGTTTTTGGACAAAATGGACACGCAAAAACAAAATGACTGCCTTTCATGTCAGCACTGGACTGGCGTGCAAAAAAGGGACCAGAAGTGAAACTCCCCTTAATCATACAGTTGAAATTTCTCTAGATGGTAGCGTCAAAAATAAGCAGTTGGGCCTCCGGTTTTTTCCTCAGGGCCCTTTACATATTATAGACCCTACGTCAGAAAAAAGTGACGTTAGTCTCCAGCAGTCAAGTGATGTGACCACGCAAATAAAATCACTCAGCAAGCTATCATTAGCAGAGAGTGAACCCTTTATATTTGTTTATGAATGCTCAGACTTCCCATTATTTGAATTAAAGAAAATCAACCTAGAAGGACCACAGAGTAGAAGAAAACAAAAAGCAAATGAAGTTCTCTTCCAGGCAATGGTCGCAGGCATAATGAGCCGAGGGTGCGGTGCGAATAATCAAATCGTGTCTTTAAAAAAGTTGAGCAAATGGGCCAGGCAATTAGATAACTACCTTAAATTAAATGACACTCATCAGAACCAAGGCAAAGCTACAAAAACAGGTTTAGTCTTCCATAAAGAGACAGAGATGATCGTGGTTACGGCCTGGTGTTATTTTGTTGCAGGTTTAGGCTTACAAAATGAAAAACAATTAAAACGCTCTTTGGAGTTATACGAGAGCTTGTCAGAAGAACATTGGCAAGGGCGAGAAAAAACGGAAATGGCAGGAGCTCAATCAAATGAAGCCTATGCCGCATATGCGTTAATGCAATTGAACCCAGGCAACAACAGATATCCCACAAAAGTAAAACAAGCTGTTCTAAGGACAATACGCAATTTCAGGAAAGATAATTTCCCTCACAGCTGGGGAAAACTTATGTGTAAATTAGCCATGGCTGAAACGGGCTCATGGGACAATGAGCAAGAAGCACTAGAACCAAGAAGCACTGAAGACATCGCAGAAGCCGGTCATTCTTTTCAATCAATTGAACTGGCTTTAGATGAGGCCATTGAAATATGGCGCAAAAACAGACAAGAAGATGCAATGTGCGAAGCTTATTTTGCAAAAGGCAAATTGGCATTAAACAGTGCTAAGCGAAATATGGGGGTCCAGGGATTAGAGCGTGCTGAAAACGGTTTTTTAGCGGCTCTTTCATTATCTTGTGCAGCAAGTAAAGGCCATAAAAAATCGTTCATGAAGATCTGCAGGCCTGACATAAGGCTGGAACTTGGGAAGTTATATTTAAGCTGGGGCACAAGATTTGGTGAGGCTGAGCTTATTGAAAAGGCCATCCATCATTTTGAAGCTTTGCTTGAAGAGAGCAGCCATTGTTCTAAAAATTATATAGAAAAAACCAATTTAGCCTTGGCTGAATGCTATTTAAATTTTGGCGGCATTACCAACGAAGCAAATCATCATAAACAAGCGATATTCAGGTTTAATGATTGTCTCGATCAAGGGCTAACCGGTCAGATACGAGAAAAGGTCGAACGGAGCATATCAGTCGCCAGGGCCAGACTAGCCTTGGTCGATCGTAGTAAGGAACAGGTAGCAACAGCCATTTCATCTATTTGTGCAGTGATCGGGCAAAATGGCAAATTATGGCCAACCAAAGATGTTCTCTTAAGACTAAGAGCAAGGCTTAGAGAATTGTTATTCGCTCTTGAAGGAGATGACATTGCTTTGGATCGTGCGATAAAAGATCGTAGAGATCTGGTTAAATTGGCTGAAAACGGAGCACAAGACGTGCGCTGGGCAGTTGAAGTCAGTGACTTGGTGAACCTTCTCTCCAAGCGCCAATATAAAAACAATGGCCGCCAAGAAGATTTTAATGAAGCGCATTATCTATTAGAAAACGGCATCTCAATTGTTGAAAATAGCACAGAGACAGCTAC
>CAXIDO010000305.1:0-3713 GCA_964022745.1 uncultured Methyloligella sp.
AAATCAAAAATGTAAAAACCGGTGAAATTACCGATGTGAATGTGCATGGTATCTTTGTCGCGATCGGCCATGCGCCCTCGACAGAGCTTTTCAAAGGCCAGCTTGATATGTCACCAAGCAATTATATCATCACGAAACCTGACAGCACAGAAACTTCAATCAAAGGGGTTTATGCAGCTGGCGACGTAACAGACGAAATCTATCGCCAAGCGGTAACCGCAGCCGGCATGGGTTGTATGGCTGCATTAGAGGCTGAAAAATTCTTAGCTGAATAAAAACTTACAAATCAAACGATCAAAATTACTTGATTTTACTTTAGCCAAAGGCGTCTAGATAAAAGCATTTAGACGCCTTTTATCTTTCTCAAAAGGCAAAATATATTTTTGAGGAAAATCACAAAATGAAATTTAGTTTTATCAAAACAGTATTTCTATTAACCGCCCTTTTATTAATTCCCCAATCACTATTAACTCACCCCTCACAGGCACAAGCAGCAAACAAAACAATCGGTATCATCGTTTTTGATGGTTTTTTAACCGGCGATGTAACCGGCCCAATTGAAGTTTTAGGGGCTGCAAAAAATCAACCCGAATTCAAAGACTACAAAATCACCCTCATTTCCGCTCATAAAAAACTAAAAGTTATTTCCGAAGAAGGCCTCCCTCTTCTTGCTGAAAAAACAATTCATGACGGAGGAAAATACGATGTCCTCATAGTCCCAAGCGCTTATGAGATGAAACATTATCTAGAAAATAAAGAACTAATTGACTTCATCAAAGCCCATAAAAACGCATCAGCCATCGCCAGCAATTGCTCCGGCGCTCATCTACTGGCCGAAGCTGGTATACTAAATGGAAAAAACGCAACCACCTGGGCTGGCGGCGAAAAAGACCTGCAAAAAAACTATCCACAGGTAAAAGTACAAACAAATATCAATTATGTTGTAGATGGTAATATAATTACGTCAAACGGGGGCCCCGTATCATATCAAGCCGCTTTAAAATTATTGGAAATGTTAAGCTCTAAATCTTTTGCCGAAAAAATTTCAAGCTCAATTCAATTTGATCGAATTTCCAAAACATATTAAAGCTTGTAAAAACATATAACACCTGGATAAAGGTCAATGTTTATCCTGGTGAATTGGGAATATAAAAATGGACTGGGACAAAGTTCGGATTTTTCATATCGTGGCTGAAGCTGGGAGCTTCACCAAAGCCGGCGATGAAATGGATATGAGCCAAAGCGCAGTTTCAAGACAAATCAGCTCGCTAGAAGCAGATCTAAAAGTTGCCCTGTTCCATCGTCACGCTCGCGGCCTCATTTTAACAGAACAAGGTGAGTTACTTTATAAAACCGCACATGATGTTTTTAACAAGCTTCTAACAACCCAAACCATGTTAGAAGACGCATCAGATAAACCTTTTGGTGAACTGCGTGTCACAACCACAGTTGGTTTTGGCTCCGCTTGGCTAACACCTCGTTTAAATAACTTCATCAACCTCTATCCTGGCATTCAATTACAAATCATTTTAAGTGATGAAGAATTAGACATCTCAATGCGAGAAGCTGATGTGGCCATCTGGCTCAGAGAGCCAGTACAGCAAGACCTTATACGTCGCCCTATGTTCACAGTACATTTTCATGTCTATGCAGCCAATTCATATATCAAAAAATTTGGCATGCCCAAAAACTTAGATGACATGGATAATCACCGCATCCTCACTTTCGGTGGTAAAGCACCAAAACCTATGGAGAAACTAAATTGGCTTGAAACTGCAGGTTTAAAGCCAAACGAAAAACGCATTCCTGCTGTGACAATTAATAATCTTTATTCTCTCCGGCAAGCCGTAAAACGCGGTGTCGGCATTGCTGTATTGCCAGATTACTTAGCCCAAGATGACGAGGAGCTGGTCAACGTCTTACCAGACGCAGATGTTCCAAATCTAAATACATATTTTGTATATCCAGAAGAATTGAGAAACTCAAAACGTATCACTGTATTTAGGGATTTTCTTCTAGCCGAGGCCCGCGCCTGGCATTTTTAATTCAATAAACACAGAAAAGTTAGAGTAAAAATCAAGCAACTTGGCCAGCACTTTCAATCCACTCTTTCACTTCTTCCAAGTCTGGTTCATTTCCAACCCGAAGCAAACGCTCACCATCTGACGTTAACAAAAAGGCTTGCAAGTCAACGAGCAATGTCTCGGGATTAGCTTCTACAACGCGGTCTCGCGTTCTATACCCACACCCAACCAAAAATTGTGCATCATGCCCACGAAGCCGCGGAATTTCGCATTGCAATTTAGCCTGATCTTGCCAATCTTTGACAACCTGCGGAGTTATATATCTGACATCCAGTTCACCAGCCACTTGTTCCGGATCTGCAGATAAAAGATCTTCAACCGTTTTAACACCAACAACTCCAAGTCGTTTTGCTGTTTTCGCACCAATAGAGGGCGCATCTTCAACCTGGTCAGACCGTTCTAAATAATGGGTAGGTTTTTGCTGTGGCCGCTTTTCAGGAAGCGAAACAGGCACCTCGCCTTCTTCTTTCTCATGACGGTCATAACTCGACTTATCCACTTCCTCTTCCTTTTCCATTAATTTCTCAATGGCAAGCTCAGCTTCAGTTGGCCCTTCATTTTCTTCTATATCGTCTTCATCTTCGTCATTGTCTTTAATACCAAGAACTTCAGAACGGTGCAGTGCCTTAATCACTCGATCATCTTCAGGTAACGTCTCTTCAACTTTACCGGTTTGCTGCAGTTCATCATACATCGCCTCAACCAAAGCTTTATCAGCTGCATCATCCAGTTTTCTCGTCACCCATCTCACAGGTATTTTCAGGCCAGCCATGAAAGTCTCTGCTGTAAGAGAAACATCAGGCGCTGATTTGCCAGAGGCTCTAATCGCTTGATCAAGCACAAGCGCAAAACCACGGGACGCATATTGAATGAGTTCCGCTAAAACCACATGACCAAGCTCATTATACCCCTCTTCAGGCTTCACAACCCCTCGGTCAAAATTATAATGTGCAATCAAATGAGAATAATATTTATTTGAAACCGTCGCCCCTTCACGCACCATATTGGCAGCAAAGTCGATTGTGTCTTCAGGCGGCACAACCATCAAAAGCTTAAAATCCCTGTCAGCCCGTTTTTTCAGCTGATTATAGCTTTTATTAATCGTCCATTCGACAGCCCTGTGAATAGAACTCTCCGCTTCTGATTGCGCCGTATGAAACGGCATAATCGGGTCCGTATAATAATGAGAAAGCACCCCAGCGCTATAAACCGCATCTTCCCAGCGTTCAGCCACAAGACACGACACCAAATCATCATACCATTCACGGCATTTATCTGGAGCACCGCCCCAAAAATTATCCTGAACATGAAGCACATGGTTTCTAAAGTCTTTGAACAATTTATCAGGGTCTTTAGAGCCCTCTAAATAACGCTCAGAATGTTTTAAAAACAACTTTGCCCATTTATCGCTCCCCTCAACAGAAAGCTCATTCAAAGCATCCAGAGCAAGTTTGTGATGCGTACCATTTGCATGAGCTGCATAAACAATTCGGAACAATAAAGACATATCAGATGGCCCCCTCAAAATAGCACACTTAATTCACCTCATCATATTCACTTCACCATCAAGGCAATATCCAAGTTGAAAACAAACAACTTCGATAAACATCCACATGACAAAAGAACAAA
>CAXIDO010000306.1:0-3712 GCA_964022745.1 uncultured Methyloligella sp.
GGTTTTTCTTCGCTTTCATCTTTTGTTTGTGGCTCTTCATCTTTTTTAGGAGCTGGATCTTGTGCTTTGGCCTTTTTCTGCTCTGTTTTTATTGGGTTTGCTGTTTTGTTTTTGTAGTAAACAGTTGGCTTGCCGCTTTCCATAGCTCGGAAAGATTGGATGAATGAGGCAGTCATGTCAAAGCTTAGGGTTGGTTGTTGCTTTGCTTTGAAAAGATTTTCAGATGTGTCTGTGTTGATTTTCAGTTTAAAATTCAGATGTGACTTTACACCGCCTGTTGTTTTGAAAAAGGCGCCAGTGCGATCTGCATAAAACATAATAACTTCTGATTTGCTTGAGCGACCTGACATTGTTAACGGTGTGAAGATGCGGCTTGTATCTTTCGGGTTGTTTCCGAAATATAAATTTTCAAAGGTTTTGCTCTCGTTTGTTTCTGTGTTTGTTACGATTAGATCTATTGAGAGTATTGTGCCGCGCTTTGCGCCATCATTTGAAATTGTTAATGGGATTGCCAGGACGTCTCTAAAGTCTTTGCGGTACATATGAACCAGAGCTGGCGCGTAAATTTTTAATTGTGCTTCTTTCAGGACCGTTTCGTAAAAGCTGTAGCCAGAAAAGATTAATGCGATGGCTGAAACCAGGGTTGTCACAATATTTCCGAAATTACTGAAAAAGGGTTTCTTCTTTTGCATATTGTTGCCTGACTTATCTCTGGGAGAGTTTTGCTGGTTTGTTTGGTTGGTTGCTTCAGAAGTTTCAAGTGGTTCGCCATCGATTTTGGCATGATCGGCCCATTCCATAACGCTATGGAGTAAGTCGTCTAATTTTTCAGTTGGGATATGACCTTTGGGACTACTCATGACTTGTGAACACCTGTCTTGCTTTGACTTAGACTAAAGAGGTTTGAGGTGAATTCTAGCTAGTTTATTGAAATGATTTAGAAACTCAACTCGACTATTACTTATAAAACCGCTTTAAATTACATGTCAAAGGATTGTGGCAAAGGTTAGGGAACTTCTTTAAGGGTGTGATTTTCTGAGCTCATATTTGTCAGATTTTCTATTAAAGCCTTCAATTTTTGTTTGAACTTTAAGTTTTGAGCTTGTGCTGTTAAAAGATACTGGCAATATTCCTGCTCTTTGGTTATATTGGCCAGAATATTGAACTTTGGAGACTTTTGAAATGGCTGTGATTTGTCATAGCAACATTTCAGGCGCATCATGTTCTTCTGTTTCATGTGCAGCCTTATTAAAGGAAAAATCTTTGGTGATTTTTTCTGAGGGCGTTCTATTCTCTAAAACTTTTTTGAGTTTGGTTGTTTTCGCAAGTATTACAACGCTTATGCTTTTAGCATCTGAAGGTCTCCTTTTGGACCTACTACTCATTCTTGGTCTCTCTCTTATTGGCACTCTTCTGGTTAGCATTCAGCTGATTAGCCCCGAGGCTCAACAGATATCATAACTGTAGCCTTAGGGGAGATGAATTAAGTTAAATCACGCAGCAGCTGTGATTTTGAGAAATCCATTTTGAATGAGTGTTGTAAAATCAAGTTATAAAGAGACCTTCATATTTTCAGTGATAAATTTTCTGAGAAAATATATTTGTGTCGCAATGCTTATTCTTCAAGAATATTTAGGACAAGAATAATGACTGATACTAATCAAAAAACACGCAGAAATTCACAAGACAAAATTGTGATTTTTGATACGACGTTACGTGATGGTGAGCAAAGCCCTGGGGCGTCTATGACATTAAGTGAGAAGCTTCAAGTTGCTGAAGTGCTTGATGAAATGGGTGTTGATGTGATTGAGGCTGGGTTTCCAATTGCCTCGAATGGCGATTTTGAAGCGGTTATGGAAATTGCTAAAATTGTGAAAAACTCTGTTGTTTGCGGATTGTCTCGCGCATCCAATAAAGACATTGATCGCGCCGGTGAAGCTTTAGCTCCTGCAAAGCAATCTCGCATTCATACGTTTATTTCAACCAGTACACTTCATATGAAATATAAGTTGCAGATGGAGCCTGAAGCTGTGCTTGATGCTGTGACACAATCTGTGACAAGGGCGCGGAAATATACAGACAACGTTGAATGGTCTGCTGAAGATGCGACGCGGACGGATCATGGTTTTTTATGTCATTGTGTTGAAGCGGCCATCAAGGCAGGTGCTACAACGATTAATATTCCGGATACTGTTGGTTATACTGTGCCCGAGGAATATTATGAATTGATCAAAATGTTGATTGATAAAGTGCCTGGCGCTGACGACGTTATTTTGTCGACCCATTGTCATAATGATTTGGGTTTGGCTGTTGCGAATTCTTTAGCTGGTGTTCGTGCTGGTGCTCGTCAAATTGAATGTACGATCAATGGTATGGGTGAGCGGGCAGGTAATGCGGCTTTGGAAGAAGTGGTAATGGGAATGGATACACGCTCTGACGTGTTGCCTTTCTGGACAAATGTTGATCCGGTTTATATTACCAAAGCCTCTCGCTTGGTCTCTGCTGTATCAGGGTTTCCAGTGCAATATAACAAAGCGATTGTTGGGCAAAATGCATTTGCTCATGAATCTGGTATTCACCAGGACGGGATGCTTAAAAATAATCAGACCTATGAAATTATGACACCTGAATCTGTTGGGTTGCGTGCTTCTTCTTTGGTGATGGGTAAGCACTCTGGACGTCACGCTTTTAAAGAGAAGTTGAAAGATTTAGGCTATGAACTTGGTGACAATGCGTTTCAAGAAGCATTTCAACGGTTTAAAGATTTGGCGGATAAGAAAAAGCAAGTCTTTGATGAAGATTTGATCGCGCTTGTTGATGATGAAGTTTCTAGCGAAAACGCGCCTATTAAACTTGTTTCATTGACCGTTTATGCCGGGACAGGTGGACCACAAAAAGCAACTGTTACGCTTGATGTTGAAGGCGAAGAGATGACACGCGAATCTGGAGGTGATGGTCCGGTTGATGCGATTTTTAACGCCATTCGTGATATTGTTCCACATGAAGCACGGTTGCCGCTTTATCAGGTTATGGCTGTGACAGAGGGAACTGATGCGCAAGCGGATGTAATGGTTCGCCTTGAGCAAGATGGTTTTACATCCACTGGTCGCAGTGCTGATACGGACACGATGGTGGCCTCTGCCAGAGCTTATATCAGCGCCTTAAATGGCATGATTGCGCGACAGGAAAAAGCTGTTGGCTCAAATTTGAGTGCAATCTAGCAGGTAGGCTAGAGTTTTTAGAGTGGTGCTTCAGGTTGCCCACGAGCAACCGCACTGTTTTCTAAAGCAATCTAAAACGCATAGTTTAAAAACAGGCGCTCTCACTTTGTGGGAGTGCCTGTTTTTATTTTGATATGATGGTATGGCATACTGGGGCTAGCACAGGTCTTTTTGTTTGGTTCATAAATGACTTTGAGCAAAGGTGACTAAATGATTGGTGTACAGTTTGAAAAAAAACTGGAATAGGTTGATGTTAGGCAATATTATGAGGCCGTGCGTCTTATTCTCGTGCAATAAGCGTTTATCTGTTATTTTGGGGCTGGATCTAGCTGGGAGTGCTTTTTTATGAACCGTTTGGTTGGTAATTTTTTGATGGTTTTTGCTGTGGCTATGTTGTTTGCGTTTGTGATTCCAGCGCTTAATTCTCCAGCAAATGCTGATGAAAAGCAATGTCTTACGGAAGCGTTTTCAGCTACTGGTAAAGCCTCTTC
>CAXIDO010000307.1:0-3711 GCA_964022745.1 uncultured Methyloligella sp.
TATGTTGTTATCAATGCGCTCTATTGGGGAAATGATATTGCAGGACGATGGATTGAAGCACCGCGCGGTTCTGTTCTAACCGTTCGAATGAATGCTGGCCAGATGAAAGCTGGGACATCTGGAGTTCAGCCTCGTCACGCCATGATAAGCACAATTAAAACAGGAGTTTCACCGGAAGGTTTGGCGATTAGCCCAGATGGCAAATGGGTTGTGACCACGAATCTGGAGCGAAGTTATTTGCCTTACACTGATAAGCGCATTACCTGGTATAGCTCATTGACACTTGCCTCACTGGACCAAGAGACTGGGCAGCTCGAAAAAATTAATGATTTTGCTTATGATGGCATTTTACCTGAAGCGGCCGTGTTTGATAATTCCAGTTCTTATTTAGCTGTTGCGACCTATGACCATTTTAATGATTCTATTAAAGGCGGGTCGATTGACTTTTGGCATTTAGTGAGAGACCCGCTTGATCGAAAGAGAGTTCAGCTTTTAAAAACGAACCTTTCTGTTCCGGTTACTCGCGGTGTGCACTCATTAGTTATAGCCCGATAAGCACTCTAATGGCTGGAATTCAACCTCTTTCGCAAGCAGCTCCATGTGAAATGCTTGCATAGACTTTTATAATGGCTTTCGGTTTTGCCAATAGTCTTTAGCTATGGTTTCTGCTTGCTCTATGGTTTCAGCCTTTTGCAGGATGAAGAGTGCAGCAGCTGCGGTTCCGATGATTGTGCTTCGCGCTTTTTCATCCTCTTTCTCACCGTTCCAGATGTCTTTTAAATCTTCTAATCTGAGCTCTTCATCAGGCTCTTCTAGCTCAGCCCTTTTTAGTAACGCAGGAGCAATAATTTCATTTGCTTGCCCATCTCGGGTGTAGGTCATTTTTACAGGTTTTAAAGGTGTGCGTTCGGCTTCTCCGCTTCCCCCTTTAAAGACAAGCGCATCTCCGTTTTTCATTCGTAAAGTGGCACCAGCTTGCAAAGCGATGTAAGGCGGGTGGAAAACACCGATCATCGAAGCTTTTGCGCACGCTGGATTTAGACTGCGAAGGACAGTGTTGATAGGTGATCTCAGACCTAAAACATCGCGCAGATTGATAAGGTCATAATTTATCGGACTTAACGAACGAAGGGGCATATAAGCAAAATTATTTTTATCCAGGCCGGCTTTCACTGTACCTTCTGTTTCTGTTACATCTAAGCCTAACAACTTAATCGCATCTTCTGTGCTGCCGGATGCTGAGTGCGCACTATTAAATCCATGCATAAAAATCTGGATCTTATTTTGACTGAGCAAAAGGGCTGAGAGAAGAAAAAATGGTAGGCCTCTGGTGCGCCCAGCTGCATATGAGGGCCAATCCAACTCAGGCTTTAAATTACTAAGCCACTTAGGTAGTGTTTCATGGTTTGCTTGAATGAAGCCTGCAATCTCATCTGCATTCTCACTTCTAAAACGCATGAGCATAAGCAAGGCACCAACAGCTTCTGGCTGAGCATCTCCGTCTAGGATAATTGACATTGCATCTTTTGCTTCATCAAAAGTGAGGTTGCGCGATCGTCCTGGTCCTCTGGCCAAAGTTCTGACATGTGAGCTCAACAATGACCTATCCATTTAATTACCTTCTAATTCCGTTTCTTAAGGTTTAGACCTTAGGGTCTGAACCCTAATTTATTCATCCTAAGTTTTAAAGCATTGTCATAATTTTTCAAAAGATTTAAACCACACCAAACAACTCATTATCTGGTTTATCTTTACAATTCATCCCTTTGTTTTTCCTACCTTTTACTTAATTATAATTTCTTTTTAGTTTTACAATTACATGTTATGTTCGTTTCGGTTGTTTTGCGCTATGCTTCAACATCACTGATTTAAATACATTGGGAGATTAAAATGGGATTACTCGACTTTGCAGCGGACATTGGTCACAAGCTTTTTGGTTCAGAAGATGAAGGCGGAGAGAAGATCAAAGAACATATTGAAGAAAGCAACCCTGGTGTCGACAACCTTGAAGTTGAAGTGAAAGATGGTGTTGCTCACATTAAAGGTGAAGCAAAAGACCAAAGCGCTTTTCAAAAAGCTGTACTGATGGCAGGGAATATTTTCGGCATTTCTGAGGTTCAAGCCGCTGAACTTAGCGCTCCGGGCGATGAAGAAGATGTGCTTTATTACGAAGTGAAAAAAGGCGACAGCCTTTGGAAGATTGCTGCTAACACACTTGGCAATGGCACAAAGCACACTGAGATTTTTGAAGCGAACAAAGAAGTGATCCGTGACCCGGACCTTATTTTCCCTGGACAAAAATTACGCATCCCAGGTGGGAAGGCTTAGGTTTTAGATTAGCCATCTGCTTTCGGGATTGTTTAAACCAGAAGTTAAATTCTTGAAATTGCTTTACGGTCCTTGTTAAATCAATTTCATGAAACAAGAACAGATAAATAAAATTATAGCGTCCCTTCCAAAAGACCGGACGCTATTTTATTATTTTAAGGATCGCTATGCCCTCCTTTTAATTGACCACATGTTTCAAAATAGTGTGCCATTGCGCAAAGTTAAAGAAAGCCAATTTGCACGTTTATTGGATCGCCCCCTTTTAAAATCACTGATTGCCACCAAAGGGAATGGTCTGCTTGAACTGAAGGATCTAGATAATCTTTGGCCTCTTGACCCGCTTTGCTATCGATTGACCTTGGGAAGCTGGGGCTCTGAGACGGGCTTTATCTTTGACCAACAAACAACACGCGCCCAGCCAAATCTTGTCTTACATCTCAATTTTTCTAACCATCATGATCAAGCTTTTAAAACTTTAATTGACCACAAAGGCGGGCACCCCTTTATTTATGAAGATCATCCAAATGCTCGCGCCGGATTTAACACGCTTGCGTGGTCACGGATGGATATTGATTTAGATTCTGGCCAGGTGCTGATTGAGGAATTACAGACAGATTGGCTGCGCTACATAAAATGGTGCAATGCCTATTTCAAAACGAAAGCGAATGACCAGAGCGCTGATGACAATGAAGTTATCCAATATGGTGGCAGTTCAATTCGGCGGAAGGATTTCTATAGATATGTGGACACGGTTATTCAACCGCATTTCCAACTATGGGAAGAGGCTATGCTTAGTGCCACCCTATGGTTTTTATTTGAAGAGCTGAACCTCACTAAAATTTACTTTCATGATGCTGATTGCGGCGCTCAGCTGAAACAGATTAGCGGTCGCTTGCCCCCTCGATCATTGTACACCGATTTGCCAAATAAGTTTTGCTTCAAACAGATCAACGAAGCGCCAGATTTTCTTTTGAAAAAACCTAGCTACTCATTCCGGCGATTGAAAAAGCAGAAGAAGTTACGCTTTTGGCTGCTTGAAAATGAGTAGACGCCTTGACCGCCGCTTACTAGCTTACCGGCCTTGATGCGATTTTCATCACATAGGCAAGGCGGAGGTAGTAATAAATAAATATTGGAAGAATACATAGAAGTAAAAATAATGAGCTCTCGTTTTCAGGCACGAGAGTGATTTTATATGTTTCCTCTGCCCAAATGCCGATTATAAAAATAGGGAACATCAGTAGCAGTGAATAGACTGTGCATTTAATTGATATTGGAAAAGAGAGGGAAATATAACGCTCTATGAAATTTTTATTATCTCCATTAGCATTTATGTTGTAGAGCCATAAACAGCCACCTAAAGGGATTAAAACTGCCATGGTA
>CAXIDO010000308.1:0-3703 GCA_964022745.1 uncultured Methyloligella sp.
ATTGCCTTAGGGGCGGCATATAAACGTTTAGGGGTTGGTTTTCAGAAAAAAGCAGAACGAGTGTTTGTGTGTTCTCGCCGGATTGATTTCACCAAACCACAAGATGACCAACTGGGATCAACTGTTGTTAACCGCTATGGCTGCAAAGATCGTCTTTGTCCAGGTTGTCAATCTTCCCGATCACGTAAGAACTTTATGGAATTGATGCAACTCTATCAGCGTTACCATGAGGCTTACCCTGGTGACCGGGCTGCAATGTTAACACTGACCATTCCCAATGTGTCCGTTTCAACTATGAAAGAAGAACTAAGTGCTCTTCTCACCGGCTTTAGAAAGCTTACCCGTCGCAAACCCTTTGAACATGCTGTAAGAGCTTGGTTTCGGGCGTTGGAAGTTTCCTACAACCCAAACACCGGTCTTTATCATCCGCATATTCATGCGTTGCTTCTGTTTCCACCTCACTATTTTGATAAACAACATAATTATTATCTCAAGCATCAGCAGTGGTTGAAGCTCTGGCAGCAGGTTATGCGCCGAACGGATATTAAACATCTCGACATTCGGATGCTTAAACCACACCCGCAAGACATCACAGGTAATGTCAAATCACCTGTTATGGGCAAGGCCATTGCAGAAATTGCGAAATATGCCACGAAACCAGCAGATATTTTTATGCCAAGAGGCCGCGGTTTTGCCGTTGATGAGAAGGTTATCTTTGCTCTTGCTTACACACTTAAACACCGGCGTTTGATCGCCTACAGCAAAGTCTTTCGGGAATATCGCCGAGAGAATAAATCACAAATAACAGAATCCAAGATGGATGACTTAGATGTCTATATCTGGATGGAGCAGCCGGATGTGCAGACGGCTGATTATTATCTCCATGAAGAAACTGCATTTAATAACTTAACTCTCTAAGAAGGAGAAACACATGCCTCTCATGTTTAACGGAAAAATAGAAGGTATGAAACGTAGCAGCTACGATGGCGTTGAACGCTTAGCCCTACAATTCATCGAACGCAAAACGGATGGATCTCTTGATCCCATTCAGATCAAGGTGCCTCTTGATGTGCCACAAACGGAACTCAAGGTTGGTGTAACGGTCCAACTGCCTGTTTTGTTAGCTAGCATGGATAACCGGATTTATTATCGGGTCGATGCGGACGCTTACAGAGCCCAGCTGGCCCGTAAGTAACGCCTTATGCAGAGATCAGCTTTACCGGAAAAGATGCATCAAACATTGATCACTGCCACCACTACCTAGCCTGGGCAGGCTAATGCGCAAAGTCTGCTCAGCATTTTTCTTCCGGAGATATTTATGATTGATACTCGCACTAAATTAGAAAAAACCCTTGGAAGGTTAGCCTACAATTATGTGGGTACAGCCTTACGGACCCAATTATGGATGGTTTTTGGACTATCCATCACTTACTTTATGCATAAGCCAGGTGAGCCTTTTTTTGATAGCTTATTCGTGTACCTTACCGCGATGACCTTTAGCTTTGGTTTTTTCTTTCCCTATCTGTCCACTTATTTAAGACACTATACAGCCAATGCAAAAGGTCCGGCCCCTCTTTGGTGGCTCATTGTTGAAAGAACCATGTTGCCGATATTCTTTATAGCTTTTTGCAACATAGCAAAGCAACGCTTAGACAGGCACTATTCCATCGGGCAGCAATGGATCAGCAGTTCCAAAAAACTTTGCCTATTAGAACAATCAGATAAACTTGTTGAACTATCAGACAAACTTGCTCAAGAAAATAAGCAAAAACAAACGCGTCTGCTTAAAATTATCAATTGGGGAATGAAACGTTACAGAAATCAAAGCACCCATAAATTTGTCAATGCCATGCGAGCGGTTGGCCAACATATTGATGAACTAGAGCCGCATTATAATTGGGGAACTAATGAAGAGACTTTATGTAATTTGTTTGAGCGGTATAATTATGGTCTTCCAACTCATAAAGAACTGATTGAAGACAGATACCGCACTAAGATGGCTCCAAGTTATGATGGCAAACATCTTCCTGAGATCTCACCGCAACAACCAACATTTGAAGGCAAGATGTTATATCTTGCTGTGCTTATCAGAGCTGAACAAGATAAGCACTATAACAAATTGGATTTTAAACAATCTGATTTTAAAAGGGGACACTTTGTCTATAAGTCCGATCGAAGTGCTATTGATATTGATTATTGGAAAAGAAACCTGCCAGCTATCAATGTTTATCTTGGTGGTGAGTGGATGGTCGAGCCTATAGACGGCACCTCTCTCATGCTTTTTAAACTGCAAGAATTACCACCGGTCATTCCGTTTCAGACAGAATTTTTACGAGACGGTGAAATCTTCTACGGCTTTAACGTTAGAACAGGGGAGCGCTATTATAATGACCTTGATAAATTCCCACATCATCTCATTGTTGGTCAATCGGGCTCTGGAAAGTCAGTGTTTCTAAATCAAGTGATGGCCTCTGTTATTCACAACATGGATTATTTTGAAAAGATTGTCCTGGTTGATTTAAAGGGTGGGGTAGAGCTTGGAAAATATGAAGGGCTGCATTCAAACATTGAGTTGGTTGATGATTATGATGCTCTCTTGGGCAGTGTTGAAAAAATCTATGCGCTATTGGAAGCACGCCTTAAACTTATGAAACAAAAAGGTCATACCATTTTTGACGGTCCGCATTTGTGTATGATCGTTGATGAATATGCTCAAATCCAACAGTTTGAACCAATCACAAAACAAGAGAAAGAAGCTTATAAGCTTTTACTCTCCTATTTAAATCGCATTTCAATGTTGGGGCGTGCTGCTCGTGTGACCATTTGGGCGCAACTTCAAAAAGCAACCGTGGATAATATCAGTGCCAGTTTCAGAAATAATCTCCAGACTAAAATTTGTTTCAAAGTCCATTCTAAGTCAGATGCAGCAATTGTATTTGGTAACGCTGCTGATTTGCCAGGCATAGCTTCATTAAGTGGGTTCAAGAATATGCCGAAGGGTCGTTTTGTCTTAAGTGATGATGTCACAGGTGAAGATGTGTATATGCAAGCAGCGATGTTAGATGACGGGTTTCCGCTGGCCCGTCTGCTTCAGACGGCTGGCGATGCGCGAGTGGTAAGTGAGGAATAAGTCGATGCGCGAGTGCGTGAGGCCGAGTGAGCGGAGCGAAAGAGGGTGATCAAACGAGAGAGGAGGGCTTGTGACAAGCGTCCGCGAGTGCATCGCCAGAGGATCGATAGATCGCCAGCGGAAGCGCGGCGGATGGCAGATCTCTCAAATGAAACAATACAGCCTTGAGCTCAGTGGGAAAGAGATAAGGGAGTGAGACGAATTTATGACCACAATTAAAGTCAGCAACACACAGCAAAGAGGCCAGGGTTTTATTACTCTGGCCATTCTTATTTGATTTCATTTAAAACCAACCGCGTCTGGCTCTTTTCTTAGCGCGGCGTCGTTTTATCCAAGTGGTATAAAAGCGGCGCAACTTGGCAAATAAGTGCATCGACACATAAAGAATAAAAGCTGATTTCCAAAGTAGTAGTTCAAATTCCATAAGTCATTTCTCCTTGTTGTTGATTAAGAGTAGTATGGCGGAGATCTCTAGCCTTTTCACAGCCGAGGGGCTCCCGTCTGCAAGCGGAATATAAAATATTACCCGAAGGGTTCTATATCCGCTGAAGATGGGAAACGGCTTGAAAAGGC
>CAXIDO010000309.1:0-3684 GCA_964022745.1 uncultured Methyloligella sp.
GTGATAATGCTTACGCTCTTGATTCAAATTCTCAAATTAATCGCTCAGGTTTACAAAGAGACGAATCTGATCTCGTTGGTGGTCTTTATCTTAAGCCAAATGATAATTTGACGCTTGTTGCTCAAAGCCGCTTTGATGATAAAGAATTTGAGCTGCAAAGACAGGATGTTTATGCGAACTTTAAGGCTGGACCTCTTACCGGACAATTGAATTATGCTTTTATAAAAGGCCAAGATGATCAATCTGTCATCTCTGATGAACAAGAGATTTTAGCTAATGCTCGATTGAAGTTGACGCAATATTGGTCACTTATTGGCGGTATCAGATATGATATCGAAGACGACTTTAGAGTTTCTGACTATGTTGGATTAGAATATTCTGATGAATGTTTCTCTTTATCTGTCTCATATAATGAATCATTTATTGATGACCGTGATGTTGATCCGGATCAATCTGTGAAAGTATTCTTTACTCTTAAGCATATTGGTTCTTTTGGAACACAACAAGGTATTGGTCAATCTTCTAAATCTGGAAATTCTAGCAACTAATTTTATACAGTTTTGTTTAAAGTCTTTGCTTGTCTCTTTATAGCTTGCCATTGTGTGAACAATGTTTTGTAGATAAATTAGTGTATATCTGCTTTATTTTTGTCAGCAAAGTTAGTGACTTAACGTGCTATTAATTCCTGGATTGTCATGAAAACTTTTTATTTTCTATTTTCATCGTTATTTACTTTTTACTTTTTAACTACTGTGTCTTTTGCTGGAAATGCGCATAAGATCAGAGTTTTGGTTGAAGATAGTCCTATTACTGATTTTCATATCAACCAAAGAGTAAATCTTCATTTGATGTCGTCTCGCGAATTGACAAAACGTTTGCGTGCAAAGATGAAATCTGAATCAACACAAAAGCGGTGGCGTTCTTATATTCAAGAAGCTCGTCCTACAAGCAAAGCTGAAGTTGTTAAATTACAAAAACGTTTTGTTAAACGCTTACAAAATGAAGCCAGACGTGGTTTAGCTTCAGGTTTGAAGAAAAAGGTTCTTGATGAATTAATCAATGAAAGATTACAGATTAGCGTTGCAAAGGGACAAAATATTATTATTAGCGATACTGTTCTAGAGGGGCAGATCACACGGATTGCACAACGTAATAATAAAAAAGATAAGCCAGAAATAGCCAAGAAGAAATTTTATGCAACACTAGCTTCTCGAGGTGTTGGAACTTCAACTTTTCGAGAAAAAATTAGGGCATCTTTAGCGTGGCAGCAATTAGTGCGACGTAAATTTGGACGCGATGTCTCTTTCTCTGATCGTGATGTCGAGAAGAAACTTGGTTTAAATCAGGAACAATTGCAGAATAAGAAAATTCAATTAAGACTTGTTCAAATTACCTTAGCTGTAGCTAGTCAGAAAGATCAGTCTCAAGTCGTGAAGCAATATGTTGAAGCTGATGCTATTAGAAATCGTTTTAGTGGTTGTTCTAATATGAAATCACTTGTTGCTCCTTACAAGAATGCAACTTATGTAAATTTAGGTCGTAAGACACTGGATCAACTCCCCTCTCCTATTAACATCATTTTAGGAGATATGAAAGCTGGACAGATTACACCTCCACAGCCAACTTCTAAAGGTCTTGAGATGTATGCTGTTTGTGAACGTAAATCTGTAGCCATTGATGACACAAAGCGTCGTAAAGCTCTTGGTGAAATGAGACAGAAAGCTTTTCAACTTCGTGCAAAGCGCTATATGAGTGATTTACGTCAAGATGCCCATATTGAATATAGAGACTAGTTAAATTAGAGGCAGGGGGATAAACTCTAACTGCTATTTTGTTTTAACATTGATAATTTATTGAAGCTTGCAGTTTTTCTTTGTCGATGTTGAATTTACTGTCTTTATAGTTTTTCTTTCAACGTGAAATGAACCCCTTATATGACTGAATTAGAAAAGCCCCTTGTTGTTTCACTTGGTGAGCCTGCAGGTATAGGCCCAGATATTATTTTAGGTGCTTTTGCAGAGAGAGAGCAAAGAGCACTCCCCCCTTTTTATGTTCAAGGTTGTTTACGTGTTTTAAGGGAACGCGCTAAAGCTTTAGGACTTAAAGTGGATGTTGAGGACATTGGGCGTGCGGATGGGCAAACTGTTTTAAAGACTTTTTCTTCCTCTTTACCCGTTGTTCAAAGTTTGCCATTGGGAAATGTTAGTGCTGGTGAATTATCGCAACAACATGGACCTTTTGTTATTGAGGCGATTAAGCGTTCTGTACAGGATATTTTTGAAGGGCGCGCCGGCGGCCTGGTTACCGCTCCTTTGCATAAAGGGAGTTTATATGGTTCAGGTTTTAAATTCCCTGGGCATACGGAATATTTAGGTTCTTTAGCCAACGAATTTTATAAAGTTAAATGCCAACCTGTTATGATGTTGGCGTCAGATGAATTGCGAGTGGTTCCTGTTACAATCCACGTGCCATTAGCTGATGTTCCGTCTCTTTTAACTAAAGAGCTGATTTGCACAACAGTCGAGATTTTATCTAAGGATTTAACTGATCGATTTGGCTTTTTAAAACCCAATATTATTCTAACAGGGCTTAATCCTCATGCAGGAGAGGATGGGACCATTGGACGAACAGAAATTGAAGTGATTGAACCGGCTGTTGAAGAGCTTTGCGCATCTGGTTTGAATGTGACAGGTCCCTTTTCAGCTGACACATGTTTTCATCCAAGAGCCAGAGCCCAGTATGATGCAGCAGTTACGATGTATCACGACCAAGGCTTAATTCCGATTAAAACCCTTAGTTTTGACGATGGGGTGAACGTGACATTAGGACTGCCCTTTATCCGTACGTCTCCAGATCATGGTACTGCTCTTGAGATAGCAGGGACTGGTCAAGCTCGATCTGATAGTTTTATAGCGGCTCTTAAAATGGCTGCTGAAATGAGTATTAATTCTGCAAATGTTGGCAATGGGTGAATTTATGTCTTTAGATGATTTGCCAGCTTTAAAAGATATTTTACATGAGCATGAACTGCGCGCTAAAAAATCTCTTGGCCAGAATTTCTTACTTGACCTAAATATTACAAGAAAAATTGCCCGTCTGGCCAACGCTCGCGCCGGTACTTCTTTTGTTGAGGTTGGGCCTGGCCCTGGAGGATTAACACGCGGCCTATTAATGGAGGGTGTTGATCGCTTACTTGTTATAGAGAGGGATGTCCGCGTTCTTCCTATTTTACAGGAAATTGCGGCCCATTCTTCTGGGAAAATTTCTATTGAGATTGGTGATGCTCTTAAGGTTGATTGGGCTGAACATAATTTGGGTTTTGCCCTAGAAGATCCTTTGCCTGGCCCTATCGAGCTTGTCTCAAACTTACCTTATAATATTGGGACGGTATTGTTGACGAATTGGCTTGAGATGAATTGGCCTTTGTCTATTGCTTGCATGACTTTAATGTTTCAGGAAGAAGTTGCTAAACGGATTGTTGCCAAACCTGGTAGTAAAGCTTATGGCCGCCTTAGTGTTTTGGCGAATTGGCGTTGTGATACTGAAATTGTTTATCGTTTGCCAAGAGATGCTTTTACGCCGCCTCCTAAAATTTCTTCAGCTATTGTTCAATTGCGACCGAAAGGAATGTTAGAGTATACGCCTTCGCCTTTGATGTTTCGCCAAGTGACTGCAGCCGCTTTT
>CAXIDO010000310.1:0-3680 GCA_964022745.1 uncultured Methyloligella sp.
GCGTGAACCGCCAGTTTCAGCTGGAGGTAGACTTTCAAGGCCGCGTAGCAACTCTTCTTCTGTCATTGTATCGATATTTGTATCAAAACCTTGATCATCTTGACCAATGATAACTGGTGAGCGGGTCTCTGTTGAAATAACAGGTGCTGCTTCAGCTTCAGGCTCATCCACTTCAACGTATTTTTGCATAGAGTGAATTAGATCTTCTTTCATATCTTCTGGTGAGATGGTCTCAGAAGCAATCTCTCTTAAAGCGACAACTGGATTTTTATCATTGTCGCGTTCAATCGTAATTGGCGATCCAGATGAAATTGACCGTGCGCGATGACCAGCTAACAATACCAGATCAAATCTGTTTGGTACTTTATCTACGCAATCTTCAACCGTTACACGTGCCATTTAAAAAACCTTTTTCATTAATATGAGTGTCTTTTATCTTAAAATAAAGATGGTCTTAGTTATCCTGTGCTCAATATAATATGATGCTGTAGAAAAAACTAAAAATGGCTCTTCCTGTTTTGAAAATTCAAAACTGGTCAAACCACTAATCAACTCATTTGAAGATAATATTGCATTTTCTCACAAATCTAATGATATATCAAGCTTTTCTAGCGATTTAACATCTAATGGTGAGCAATATTGCTTCATGAGTATATCTGCACTTTTGCCATATATTGGATGGCGCCATTCTGGAGCGATCTCATTTAAAGGTTGAAGCACAAATACTCTTTTATGCATTTGCAAATGAGGAAGCGCTAATGGAGATATTTTACCACCACCATAAGCTACTCTTTTTGTTGTCTTTTTACATCTGACAGGCCAATTCACAATCTTTGATTTATAGTCAATGATGTCTATATCCAAAGGCCTTGGTCCCCAAAACAACCCACCAGCGCGGCCTGCGCCTCCTTCTAGTTGCTTTATTCCCTTTAACAACTTATTAGGGTGATGCGTGCAATTACATATGGTTACAAGGTTATAAAAATCAGGTTGATAAGTGGCACCAACAGCTTTTGAGGAATAAACTGACGATATTTTTAAGAATTCTATATCGAATTCTCTCAATTCTTTAATTGCAGAAGTTATAGAACTAATTGGTCCGCCATATTTACCACATATATTTGAACCAAAAGCTAATATTACATAAGACATAAATAAAACTCTTACAATAAACAAAAGATTAAATGTTTTTTATTTACAAATCTGTTAAATCAATTCTAATTGGCTTATTTTTTCTGATTAAGTCATATTTTAATCTGATAACTGCCATTCTATACAGTCAAGGACCTGGCCAATGAAATTTTATCCAGCAGAACGCACCGCCCTTTTTGTAGATGGCTCAAATTTATATGCAACCGCCAAAGCTCTATCTTTTGAAATTGACTATAGCCGTTTGCTTTATCTGTTTCGCTCACGTTGCCAGCTAGTTAGGGCATTATACTATACTGCGATTGCTGAAGAACAGGAGTATTCTTCTGTTCGTCCGTTAGTAGATTGGCTAGATTATAACGGTTATACAGTTATTACAAAGCCGATTAAAGAATATGCTGACGGAACTGGCCGGCGCAAAGTTAAAGGTAATATGGATATTGAGCTTGCAGTTGATGCAATGGAATTGGCTGAATATTTGGACCATATTATTCTCTTTACTGGCGATGGTGACTTTCGCTCACTGGTTGAGGCTCTTCAACATAAAGGCAAAAGAGTGAGTGTTGTTTCTACCTTAGAAACACAACCTCCGATGATTGCTGATGAATTGCGCCGACAGTCTGATCAATTTATCGAACTCTCATTGCTGGAATCTCAGATTTGCCGAACTGAAAAAACTGACATTGAACCTGAGTGGGAAGCCCCTTTGCAAGATATCAATGAGAGTTTAAACTATGATAATGAATAAGCTCATCTAGACCTTTAAGCTCTTAGAATTTTTTAGTTTGAAGGTTGTTTGTTTTTGAGCGATTTTTTTAATCATGGATCTATAAATTGACACATCAAACCATTGCTGAGCCGAAAGCTGATTGCTCTCTTTGCCCGCGCCTCACTTCATTTCGTCATGAGAATCAAAAGCTACACCCGCACATGTTTAACGGGGCTGTTCCTTCATTTGGAGATCAGACGGCTTCCCTTCTGATTGTAGGACTTGCGCCGGGGTTAAAAGGTGCCAATCAAACAGGCCGCCCTTTTACTGGTGATTATGCCGGTGATTTGCTTTATGCAACTTTGTTGAAATTTGGCTTTGCAACTGGGAAATATTTAGCAAGCCCTGATGATGGGCTTAAGTTAAAGAAGGCCATGATTACCAATGCGGTTCGCTGTGTCCCGCCACAAAACAAACCGATTGGCGAGGAAATCAAGACTTGTCGAAATTTTCTCAAAAATCGAATTGATCAACTACCCAAATTAAAACTTATGATTGTTTTGGGGCGCATTGCCCATGAGAGTGTGGTAGCGACACTTGGTGGTAAACAAAAAGACTTTAAGTTCTCGCATGGTGGATTGCATGACTTGCCAACCGGTCACAAGATGCTAGATAGCTATCATTGTTCTCGTTATAATACGAACACCGGCCGGCTCACCACTGAGATGTTTGAAGATGTTTTTGACACGGCGAGAGACCTTCTTTCAAAGTGAAGAATAGCTCTCAGAAATTAAGAGCTATTCTTTTTACTTATTCTATCTCCTTAGAATATAAAATCATCTTCCGACAGAGAACCCATAGAAATATTTTCTAGAGTGATGCTGTCACCGCCCTCACCGTTCATTGTGTAAATGACAGTGTCTTGCCCGATCTGCTCCATGTACCGGTCTCCTTCAGTGAAGAGGTCATTAAAATTGCGCACTTCGGTATCAGACAGATCAATGAGATCAAGACCAATTTCAAAATCGGCAATGGTATCCTGACCATGAGAAAGACCATTTCGACCATCATCATTATTAAAGACGAATGTATCTTCTCCGGATGCACCGATTAAGAAGTCATCTCCTTCTTGACCATTTAGTATGTCATTTCCAGCGTTACCATTGAGGGAGTTGCTTTTGTCATCTCCTACAATTAGATCATTGCCGATTGAGCCTTTAATATTTTCAACAAAAGTCAGCGTGTCTCTGTCACCGAATAAGTCATAGGCAAAGCCTTGATCTAATTGCACATTTATTCCGTCTTCTGTCGTTCTATTCCCGTTTGACGAGTAATCATCGTAAACGGCGGTATCAATGCCAGATCCACCTATGATTACATCGGCACCTGAACCACCTTGAATGGTGTCTGCACCGCTTCCTCCATCTAGGAAGTCATTTCCTCTGCCACCGCTAAGAATGTCTTTATCATCATTTCCTTCAATGGTGTCATCATCATCTCCGCCCATGAGCCTATCCCTGCCATCGCCACCAACAAGAGTATCTTCACCTCGGTTGCCAAGCAGATCAGCCCCTTCATTTGATGCAATGAGAGTATCGTCATAGTTTGAGCCAATGACTTTTTCTAAATCAACATATTGGTCGCCAGCTGCATCACCGCCACTGCCTTCTCCTGTCTCAAGATTGACCCGCACTGCAGAAGACGAATTGTGATAATTGATTGTATCCGTGCCAGTGCCACCATCATATAGGTCGGCACCTCTATCAGCATAAAAGAAATCATTTCCGGCATTTCCAAAGAAGCTATTATCTCGGTCATCACC
>CAXIDO010000311.1:0-3677 GCA_964022745.1 uncultured Methyloligella sp.
ATCCGCATTTTTTTTTTTTTTTATCCAATTTTTGATGTGCCTTCGGTTACTCACCTTAGGGCGGCTTGGCATCTGCCAGTAGCAACAAGGCTAGACTGAGAAACTGTCTCTACTTTTAAGTGATAAGCTTTAGAACCTTTTGATCAATCTCTCAATATAATCTATCTCTGGAGCAGGGCGATTAGGGTCGCTTAATTTTTCTTGTAAATTTCTTAAAATTTCTCGTGCTCTTTGGGTATCAATTTTATCTGGCACTTTTGTGCTTTCACTTGTGTCCATTCCCTTAGAACTTTGAGGGCGACCAAGCGGATCTTTACCGCCAGCTTTTTGGCTGCCACCTTTTCCTGACATACCCTGCATTTCTTCTGCCATTTGCTCCATACCTTTACGGAGTTGATCCAGAGCTTGCCCTTCTTGACTAAGCGCGTTTCCTAATTCTTTTCCTTTTAATAATTCTTCAGCTCTTTGCATGGCGCGATCAGCATTTTCTAAAGGTGAGCCGTTCTGTCCTTTGTTCCCTTTGCCTGGCTGACCTTTCCCTTGTTTCGAATTTTTTAGCTGCTTCATTAGTTCTTGTAGTTGTTTTCGTAGGGCTTGCTGTTCCTGGTCTAGTTTATGAGCTCCATTCGGTTGCCCCTGGTTTTGTTGTCCTTGTTGGCCTTGTTGATTTTGTTGTCTCGATTGCTTGCGATCTGCATTTTGAGAATTTTGTTTTCTATTTTGTTCAAAGGTTTTGTCCATCAGTCTTTGTTGTTGCTGAAGGATTTTTCCTAATTCTTCTATGTTTTTTGCGGCCCTGTTTTGCTGTTGTTGGTTTTGATTTTTGCCTGTTTGCAAATTTTCCAACATGTTTTGTAACTGGCTTAACATTTGGCGGGCTAAGTCTTTTGCGCCTGATTTCGAGAGTTCTTCAATGGTTTTGAGCATTTGCTCAAAATCTTTAGAATCCATGTTTCTTTGATTTGCCTGATTGTTTTGAGCTTGTTGTTTATTTTGCTGTTTGGACAAAGCTTGCATGTATTTTTGAAGAGCTTTTCTTAACTTCTCAATGCTTTTTTGAATATCTTTGTTTGATGAATTTTCTTGTAAGGCTTTGCGCAGTTCTTCTTGCGCAGCTCTTAATTCGCGTTCAGCTGCTGAGAGATCACCATCCTCAGCATGGCGGGCTAATTTGTATAATAGTTTTGATAGATCTTCTTTTTCTTTTCGTGTTGCCGCCGTCTCTAAACGAGTGGCAGTGACTTTAAGGCCGAGATAAAGGGTAAGGTCTTTTTCAAACGGTTTTTTATTATATAAAAGACTGTTTAGCTTTTGTGAAAGTAATGGGCTTTCTGAGGGGGCCATGATCAATTGCTTTCGCAAACGGATGATGTTTTTGGCGATAGGTTTTGTAAATTCATATTCGGGTAGGGTGATGTTTATTTCTGGGCTATTAGATGTATTTTCACCTTCATCTTTGGCCGAAAGATAGAGGGTGATTGGTAGACCTGCCCATGGATGGTCTGTGAGATCTTTGAATGTTGTGCCTTCGCTTGACTTGCTTCCTTGTTCTTTAAGGTTTAGCGGAAATTCGGCTGGTGAGCCTAGAGGGCGTTCTTCTTTATTCTTTATAGTCGCTACAGATTTATCTTTTTCGAAGATTTCTTTGATGTGAGCTTTTGCTTCCAGAACACCATAATCATCAGCAACGCGGTATTTTAATTTAAGTGCGCGGCTTTCAGCTGGTACTGGGAGCTCAATTAAGCCGATGATTGGTGGATTATCTGGCGTAATTTCAAAGCGCCAATCTTTTAAAGGGATTGTGTCGATGGTGAGTTTAACCGGGCCGTTTTCGGTTAGTTTTATATGAAATTCTTTTGTTTTATTTTGATTGTTTACTTGTTCAGAATTTGAACTTTGAGATGTTTTTTTTGTTTCTGACCGCCCTGGTTTTAAAAGACTGTTTAAGCTCTCAATTTCGACATGTTTAGCTTCGCTGCCATTAATGCGGATTGTTAAGATTGAGTTTTGAGGAACTGTAAAACCTTTTTTCTTATCGTTTGGTTTGTTCGAGCTGGTTGTTGTTTGACCTTTTTGGTTTTTACCGCCATCTGCGACTAGGATGGGGGCTTTGCTCGTGTAAGATGGCGGAGTGACCCATGCGTCAACTCTAAGATTTGATGTGTTGATCATTGGAGGCAGCGTCACAGCATTTGCTATGAGTGATTTTACATTGCCGCCTTGAAAAAACAGCCCGCAAGCCACAACAAGCATCAAGACCATTCTTAAGGCGTAAGGGTCTTGCTTATAAGTTTCTGGTTGAGGGGGGCGTACTTTCAGTTGTTTGATTTTTTCTACAAGCCGGTTTTTGAACTGAAGCCAAATGGCTTCTGTTTGCTTATTTGATTGTGCTTTAAGGTTGGGTTCTAATTTATCTTTAAACGCTTGTGCCGGTTGGTGGGGGAGCGTTGAGTTTTTATCCAACCTTTTGAGTGCTTGGCTTTCTTTGGGGAAGCGCAATGAAAAGAGAGGATAAAAGCTACCTATAAACGCCATTGCAAAGAGGGCTAACCCTAAGCGATGCATTAGAGGAGAGAGCAATGGCCATATGTGGAAAAGAGTTAAGATTAAAAAAAGAGAGATAACAATAAAGGGGGCCCAAAGTTTTATCCAAAGACGTTCAAAGAGCATAGCGATTTTAGTCCAGCGCAATTTTCTCTCTAGGAGAATTTCACCCTGGTGACGATGTTCAGGACCAAGCTCTTGATTGAGCTCATGATTTTGATTTGGTGCGTTTGGATCTGTAACTATTGGTTTGCTCTCTCAGTTTCAACAATCTTAACATTGGTACAGGGACACGCCCTGTGGGTGTTGTCGCACCATATCATAGAAATGAGATCTTTGCCTATGGGGACATCTCGTCCAAAGGTAAGGTTATTGTGAGATAGAGGCTATTTTGGGGTAAATCAGAGGAAATTATTCAATCCAATTTGGTAATTGATCCAAATTTATAAGGTCCTCATAAGTTGGACGCGGGCGAATAACTGCGTAGTTTTCGCCTTTAACCATGACTTCTGGGATGGTTAAACGGCTGTTATATGTACAGGCTTGGACAGCGCCGTAAGCACCAGCTGACATAACTGCAATTAGATCGTCAGGTGCAAATTCTGGCATTTGGCGATTTTCAGCTAGAAAATCACCAGTTTCACATACAGGCCCTACAACATCCATTAACGATTTAGCCCTTTCATTTTGGCTTTCATTAATAGGCATGATTTGGTGATAGGCCTCGTATAAAGTTGGGCGTATGAGGTCATTCATAGCCGCGTCAACAATGAGGAAGTCTTTTGCAGCGCCTTTTTTCAAGTAAAGAACTTTAGAGACTAAGATGCCGGCGTTGCCTGCTATCAGACGGCCAGGCTCAAAAATAAGCGTGGCATCAAGGTCACCTATGGCTTTTTCAATAATTGCTGCATAGTCATTTGGATGGGGTGGGTCTTTTGCGTCTTCCCCGTAAGGAATGCCAAGACCGCCGCCTAAGTCGATGTGAGTGATTTTATGTCCGTCTGCACGAAGGTCTGTTACGAGTTCACGCATGAGCCGAAAGGCATTGTCAAAGGGCGTCAAATCTGTGATTTGGCTACCAATATGCATGTGAACACCATGTGGCTCTAGCCCAGGTAATTTAGCTGCAATGG
>CAXIDO010000312.1:0-3666 GCA_964022745.1 uncultured Methyloligella sp.
GAAAGGCCGTAAAACACATCAGCTCCTTCAAGTGCTTCTTCTAATGTCCGTTTATCAGTTTCAACAGCATGAGCAGATTTCCACTGATCCAATCCACCTTCACGTCCCTTATAGATCACACCTTTGCGATCAATCATCAGAACATTCTCGTTTGGAACGCCCTTAGACTTGGCCAATTCAACACATGAGATCGCAGCAGCACCTGCGCCAGAACAAACAAGCTTGATGTCTTTTATATCTTTGCCGTTCAAATGCAGGGCATTAATCAATCCTGCAGTCGCAATAATCGCTGTACCATGTTGGTCATCATGGAAAACAGGAATATCCATAAGCTCGCGCAATTTTTGCTCAATAATAAAACAATCCGGCGCTTTAATATCTTCAAGATTAATACCACCAAACGCGGGCCCCAAATAACGCACACAATTGATAAACTCATCAACATCTTCGGTTGAGACTTCCAAATCAATCGAGTCAACATCAGCAAACCGTTTAAAGAGAACAGATTTCCCCTCCATCACAGGCTTAGAGGCAAGCGCTCCTAAATTTCCAAGTCCCAAAATTGCCGTACCGTTAGAAATAACTCCAACCATATTGCCTTTATTGGTATAATCATACGCAGCCCGCTCATCTTCTGAGATCGCCAAAACAGGTACAGCCACGCCTGGCGAATAAGCCAAACTCAAATCACGTTGTGTTGCCATTGGTTTGGTTGGTGTAATTTCAAGCTTGCCTGGTTTGTTACCAGCGTGGAATTGTAAAGCTTCTTGATCCGTAAAGTTATTTTTAGAGTTTTTTTGCGGCATTATTTTTTTAAGAACCTAAATTGATGTGACTTAAATTGATATGGAAGGACACTACGTAGTTATAAGTAGACCATAGTACGAAGAATTTTGAACGACAACAGGTCTTTTTTAGAATTGTCGCAAAAATATAAGCAACAATTTTAAAGAAGATAGCACTACATTAGAAGAATAAGGGACCATCAAAAAACAACAGTCTCAAAGTAAATCCCCAAACCATTTCCATTATCTATGGTAATTTTGAAGAACCCTCTATAATGTCAGTTCCCATTCAAAGATAGTTAAGAAAAAGACCCTAAAGCGAGATAACCCCCGGTGAGTACACAAAACATAGAAAACCAAGGCAATGAAACTAAAGGCATCAAAAGCAAAAGTTCTCCTGAAATTAATGAAAAAATGAAGCAAAAAGAGAACAAAAAAGCCAAAGCAGCTGAAAAGCCCTCACCCGTCATCGCTCAATATCTAGAATTAAAAGCCGTAAACCCAGGTTATATTCTCTTTTATCAACTCGGTGATTTTTATGAACTATTCTTCGATGATGCCATCGAAGCATCTGAAAAACTTGGACTAACCCTCACCAAACGCGGCACCTATCAGGGCAAAGACATCCCAATGGCCGGCGTCCCTTTAAAAGTAGCCGACGAATATTTACAAAAAGCCATTCGTGCTGGATTTAAAGTCGCCGTGGTTGAACAAACAGAAGATCCGGCAGAGGCGAAAAAAAGAGGATCCAAAGCTGTCGTTCAAAGAGATGTAACGCGCTTAGTGACACCAGGCACACTCACAGAAGATACCCTTCTGGAACCAGGCTCAAACAATTTCCTGACATCCCTCTTTAAAAACCCCGCACACGAAACAAGAGCAGAAAACCTGTTTTCTCTTGCCAGTTTGGATATTTCAACCGGACAATTTTTGGTGAGCGAAGTCACAAGTTCTGATCTTAGCGGTGAACTAACAAAGCTCGCGCCAAGCGAACTACTCATTGCAGATAATTTAAAAAACGACCCCCACATTCGCCATATATTAGATCATCAACCAGCTGTACAAACCCCTGTTCCAACCGCCTATTTTAACAGTCTTGGTGGTGAGGCCGCTTTAAAAGCAGCCCTCAAAGTCACTGAGCTTGAAGGGTTCGGAACTTATGGGCGCGGTGAACTAGCCGCCGTAGGAGCTCTTCTGAAATATGTTGAGCTGACACAAATCGGCAAATGCCCACTTGTTAGACCACCAAGTCGTTCAATTGAAAATGCGACCATGGTCATCGACGCAGCAACAAGAGGCAACCTCGAACTAATCAAATCAACCAGAATGACCAAAAAAGGCAGCCTCTTTGATGCTCTGGACAGAACAGTAACAGGAGCAGGCTCTCGTCAACTTGCTGCCCAAATCAGCGCACCGCTAAATGATGTAAACGCTATAAACAATCGCTTAAACAGCCTAGAATTTTTTAATAATAACAGCGCGGCAAGAGATACCATCCGCAAGACCCTGCGCCGCACACCAGACATGGCCCGCGCCCTCTCTCGTCTCTCTTTAAAGCGTGGCGGTCCAAAAGACTTAGGCGCCATTCGCTCTGGCCTGCTCGTTGCCGATGAAGTTTTAAAAGAACTCGAACATTTCAAACAAGAGCATCTACCAGAGACCATAAAACAAATCAGTAAATCACTGCTCTTTGCCTCAGGCTCTCTCAAAGATAAATTAGACAGATACCTAACAGAAGACCTACCCCTACAAGCCAGAGACGGTGGCTTCATCAAAGAAGGTAATCATGAAGGTTTAGACGAGCAACGCACCTTACGCGACCAAAGCCGCACCATCATCGCTAACCTTCAAGCGACTTATAGAGAAACAACAGGCATCAAATCTCTTAAAGTCAGACACAACAACCAATTTGGATTTTTCGTTGAAGTCACACAACTGAATGCTAATCAACTCCTCACCGGCCCATTAAGTGAAACTTTTCGTCACCGCCAAACCCTTGCAAATAATGTTCGCTTCAATACCGAAGAACTAATCGAGACCGAATCTAAAATTACCCAGGCCGCCGAAAGAGCACTAGCCATCGAACTCAGTCTCTTTTCTGAACTCAGCTCAGATGTTGAAAAAGCAGGCGACAAAATCAGTCAATGTGCTGAAAGTCTGGCAGATCTCGATGTGATTTTAAGCCTTTCTTTGTTAAGCGAAGAAGAAAACTACACCCGGCCCATCATCGATCAAAGCCGCACCTTCACCATTAAAAATGGCCGCCACCCGGTTGTCGAGCAAGCACTACGCAAATCTAAATCCGGCCCCTTTATTGAAAATAATTGCGGTCTAACCAAAAACAATAACAAAGAAGGCGCTGCCAACATTTGGCTCCTCACCGGCCCCAACATGGCTGGTAAATCAACTTACCTCCGGCAAAATGCCCTCATCGCCATCATGGCTCAGATGGGAAGTTTCGTCCCCGCCGCCAGCGCTCATATCGGTTTGATCGACAGGCTCTTTTCAAGAGTAGGCGCTTCAGATGACCTTGCTCGTGGGCGCTCAACCTTCATGGTTGAAATGGTCGAAACCGCCGCCATTCTCAATCAAGCAACTGAGAAATCCCTGGTCATCCTCGATGAAATTGGCCGCGGAACTGCCACCTTTGACGGCCTCTCAATTGCCTGGGCCGCTGTTGAATATCTACACAACATCAGCAAAACCCGCGCTCTCTTTGCAACCCATTATCATGAGCTAACAACCCTATCTGAAAAGTTAGCCGGCGTGACGAACGCCACCATCGAAGTCAAAGAATGGAATGATGAAATCGTCTTCCTCCACCGCGTCATTATGGGAGCTGCTGACCGTTCTTATGGTATCCAGGTCGCCAAGCTCGCAG
>CAXIDO010000313.1:0-3615 GCA_964022745.1 uncultured Methyloligella sp.
ACCAATAATGACCTCTGTTGAGGGATACGCCTTACTTATCTAACAGACTGATATTAATAAAGTTTCATTAAAAAAATCTCGAAGTTTCTTAAGAAAAATCACCTAAAAAACATAAAAACAGGAGCTGATAAGTAAACACATATCAGCTCCTAAAATAACCTATAAGATATTACCTGTTCCTTAAGTTTTAATTAGGTTTTGCAACAGGTTCCTTAGGTGTGTTTTGTCCTTCAGTTGAGTTTGGCTCTTTTGTTGAAAGAGACTCATCCTTAGAAGGCGGCTCAACTGGAGTGCTATCTTTCTTAGCAGCTGTCTTTTCAGCTGGCTTTTTCAATTCTGAAGATTTCTTCTCTTCCATTGGAGGAGGTGTAACTTCACCATGAAGAAGCTTGATCGCATATTGCAGTTGCGTATCTTTCTTCGCATCTTTCGGAACATAAGAAAGAGAACCGTGCTGTTCTTCTTTCTTTTCATTCACTGAAATATGACCACGTAAGCTAGCTTCACCCTTTGTTTTAATCGGCTTGCCCTTAAACTCTTCAGGTAGTTCCTGATTAACAGTGATGTTAGGGACAATACCTTTTGCCTGAATAGACGTAACAGACGGCGTATAATAAAGCGCTGTCGTCAAACGAATAGCACCATTTTGTCCAAGCGGGATAATGGTTTGAACGGAGCCCTTACCAAAAGACCGAGAGCCAACAATAGTTGCTCTCTTATGATCAAGCAGCGCACCGGCTACAATCTCAGAAGCAGAGACTGAACCACCATTAATAAGCACAACAATTTTCTTACCGTTTGTAATATCACCGCGCCGTGCATTAGCTCGTTGAGTTTCTTCAAGGTTGCGGCCCCGTGTAATCACGATCGCACCTTCATCAAGAAACGCATCAGAAACTTTAATTGCCTGCTCAAGAAGTCCGCCAGGATTATTTCTTAAGTCAATGATGTAACCTTTGACTTTGTCCTTAGCTACTTTTTTGTGAATCTCATTAATGGCTTCTTCAAGACCAGAGGCAGTGCGTTCATGGAAAGAGGGAAGGCGAACATAGCCAATATCTTCACCCTCAATACGATGACTAACCTTATTAATCTGGATGATAGCGCGCTTTAATTTAACTTCAAAAGGATCTTTAACATTCTTGCGAAGGATTGTGATCGTAATCTCAGAACCAACAGGTCCGCGCATACGGTCCACGGCTTCCTTGAGGGTTAGGCCCTCAACTTGCTCACCATTTAGGGCGCTAATGTAATCACCAGGCAGTACTCCGGCTTCGGCAGCTGGTGTCCCATCAATCGGGCTGATAACTTTCACAAGGTTATTTTCCATGCGAACTTCAATCCCAAGACCACCAAATTCACCGCGCGTCTGCACCTGCATATCACTCAGGCTTTCAGGGCTTAAATAAGCCGAATGAGGATCAAGTGAAGTCAGCATGCCATTAATGGCACTTTCTATAAGCTTCTTATCATCAGGTCGTTCAACATAATCATTGCGAACACGCTCTAAAACATCACCAAATAAATCCAGATGACGATAAATGCTTGTATTCCCTGATTGCGCTAACAATTCATTTCGAGACCCAATAAATGCCCCTCCAATGATCGCGCCAGCGGTAACAAGAGCAAGACATGATGTAAAAGTTTTAAAATTCATATTCAAAGATACCTTTTTATAGACCGGTGGCTATTAATTTAAATTCACTTGATCAGTCGTAACCGGGTAGATTGGCCTGTATGTAGATGAGCCTGTATGTAGATGAGCCAGTATAATGCAACGTAATTTCGTTCAATTAAAGCATAAAACGTTCAAAGTAATCAGTGAAGAATAGGCGTTAGATCCTCAAAAGCCAATGGTTTAAAAATTTTACAACGCCTTAAAAAATAACAAAAATCACTTTTGCTTGTTTATAAGTTCATAATTTAACAGTTTTGGTCAACATATCAAAGTTTTCAGCCTGGATTAAGTTAAACATTTTAATTCTGGTCATTTAGTCTATTCACTAGTTTTGATCACTGGCCAATTGCCCGCCAGACCACCACGGATTCGGGTCAATCGGGCGACCATCTTTTCTAAATTCTACATACAAAACTGGCTGAGAAGAGGCTTTTTCGCCCCTTTTAGCATTCTTTCCTTTTGCCTTCTTCTCTGCTTCAGAGAGTTCTCTCGGCTCTTTCATGACCCCAATTGGCTCACCAGCCAAAACAAATTGAGAGGTTTTCACATCAATACGATCCAGACCAGCTAGAAGAATGTGATACCCACCCCCAGCATTAATGATAAGAAGTTGCCCATAAGAGCGAAATTTCCCAGCATAAGCTATCCAACCATCGGATGGTGACGTAATTTGGGCATTTGGCCGGGTTTGTATACTAATGCCCTTAGAAGAGCTGCCATACTTATCCTTGTCACCAAATCGGCGGAGTTGTTTACCTCGTACTGGCAAGGAGAGTGTTTGTTTTGCTTTTCCAAAAGGAAGCGCCGGTTTAATGCGGCCAGGGTCAATAAAGGCTTTTCTTTTTTCATCTGGTGTGAGTTCAACAGCAGCCTTATTGCCAAATTTTTCCTTAGCGAGCTTTTCATCAACAATCAGTTGATTTTCATAAGCACCAAGTTCTGTCTTGCGCTTCATCTCCAGGTCAACTTTAGCAATCAAATCGCCCAAGCTGGCCACTGATTTAGAATGAGACTTCGCTCGTTGTTCAAATTCTTGCAGCTCTTTATTGTGGCTAAGAATACGAGAATTCTTTTCCTGCAATAATTCTTTGACCCGCAACTGGTCTGATTCCATCTCAGCATTTTGAATGCGCAGCTGTTCTGACTGCTTTGTTATTGTTGTCTTTAAGTTAATAAGGTTCGTCAGTTCACCTTTGAGACTGTCGGCTTGCGTTTTAAGTTTCGGCAAAATATTGGACATCAACATTGCACTACGCACCATTTTTAAACTGTCATCACGATGAGTGGCCATAATCGGCGGCGGGTTACGTGCCATCCTTTGCAAAAGACCAAGCATATCAGCAATTGCCACACGGCGCTTTAGCATAGATTGGCGCAGTTTATCTTCTTTGTTATGCAGATTGGAAAGTTTAGATTCAAGGCTTGTTAAATTGCCCTCACTCTTTTGAATTCGCTGGGCATACTCTATCAATAATTTATTCAACCGTGCCCGTTCAAAATCGAGTTGCTTAACTTGTTTGTTCACACCTAGTTTTTTTGACTGAATGGCTTTGAGTTTGCGTTTTTCCTCAGCCAGCCGTTTGCGCATCTGTTCAGCTGTTTCAGTCTGAGGGGTAACATTATCATCGTTGCTTTGAGCTTTGGCTGTTTGAAGAAACCCTGGTGACGGAAAAATATTTGTCGAAAGTCCCGTTAAGACACAAATCATCACGGCCAAAGATAGCCATTTGCAAGCATTAAATTTGATCTGAAGAAAATCAGCTTTGACCATATTAAATTCGAGCAGCCTTAAGAAATGTTTGATTAACAAGAAGAACATGCAATGAAAATGTACCTAAAAGTAAATTCACCTAAAAGCAAATCACATAAACCAATAACTATCATAGAAATAAGCTGAAATCACGGCATGAACACCTAATCAGATGGGGAAAATCACT